>NZ_JAFEMR010000018.1:0-105265 GCF_016892495.1 Bacillus sp. RIT 809
CGGACCTACTGGTGCTACTGGACCATCTGGTACTACCGGACCTACTGGTGCTACTGGACCATCTAGATTAGGACTTCCAGCAGGATTGTACGCATTTAACTCCGCTGCGAGTAGCATCAACGTTGGGATTAACACGCCTGTACCATTTAATACCGCTGGGTCACAGCTCGGTACAGCGATTACTCAATTAGATAGCGATACTTTCACCATACACCAAAATGGATTATATAAAATTACTGTTATCGCATATACTGCAACATCAGGTTTACTCGGTGGCATTGAAATTCAAGTAAATGGCCTAGCAGTACCAGGTGCTGTAAGAAACTTAGTTTCACTTGGAACACCTATCGTTATCCAAGCGATTATACAAATTACAACAGCTCCAGTATCAGTTGAAGTAATTGGTATAGAGGCGATATTATCACTAGCTGTTGGTACAGGGGCATCAATTATTATTGAAAAAATTGCATAATTGTTTCCTTAGCAGTAAAACTGGTATCAGTTTTACTGCTTTCGCAATTTTATAGATAACATCCCAACCTCATTCTAAATGCGGATGTACATCTTCCCTATAACTTGAATATAATTACAAAAGAGATATTCCTTCCTATTATGTATGACTTTCCATAAATAGTGGAATAAATGTATGAACAGTCTACTTGCATATTATTTTTTTGCAATCACGTCATCATCACACTTACTAGGCGATAGAAAGGAATACATACCGTGAAAGATACGAACTCTCAATATCAAATAGACTACATACTAATCTTTATTTTATTTGCCATTGGGACTGTTAGCTGCTTTGCTATTGCAAGTGCACAAGCTTCTTTACCACCATTTTTACAAAACATAAATTTTGCATTAAAACAAATTCAATGGTATGTCATTGGATTTGTGGCCATTGGCGTTATTATGATTATTGATTTCGATCGATATAAACAAATTGCTTGGTATTTGTATAGCTTTGCCCTCATACTTCTTATTGGTCTAGAACTTCAAGTTCCGGGTGCCGTTACGATTAAAGGGGCTACCGCATGGTATAGACTCCCAGGCATCGGAAACTTTCAACCTTCTGAAATTATGAAATTATTTTTAATTATCATCATTGGACGAATTATAGTAAATCATAATGAAAAGTACTTTTTCCGGACAACCCGTGACGATTTTATTTTACTTGGAAAAATATTCGCAGCTAGTTTACCTCCACTACTTTTAATCGCAAAAGAACCTGATTTAGGAAACACTATGGTAATATCAGCGATGCTTGCAGCAATGATTTTAGTTTCTGGTATACGTTGGCGCCTTATCCTCGGATTAACCTCCGTCATTTTCGTCATAGGCTCTACCTTAATATATATTTATTTCACTCATCCAGAGTTCTTTAAAGAGCATATTCTTAAAGAATATCAATTAAACCGCTTCTATGGCTGGTTATCTCCTTACGAATATGACGCACAAGGATACCAATTAAGACAGGCATTTTTAGCTACCGGATCAGGAGAAATGCAAGGAAAAGGATGGGAAAATGGACAAGTATATTTTCCAGAGCCACATACAGATTTTATTTTCACAAATGTCGCTGAACAATTCGGTTTTTTAGGAGCAAGTGTTATTATTTCACTTTTTTTCTTACTCATTTACCGAATGATCCATATCGCTTTAGAAAGCAATGAACCTTTCGGTAGTTATATTTGCGCTGGTACAATCGGAATGTTCACCTTCCAAGTATTCCAAAATATTGGGATGACAATCGGTTTACTCCCTATTACAGGAATAACATTACCTCTTATGAGCTATGGCGGGAGTTCACTACTCACATACATGATTGCTATTGGATTTATTTTAAACGTACGTTCAAGAACACAAATCTTTATGTTTAAATGAACCATATCGGAAAACCGGTATGTTTTTTTCTATATTCATTTTAGATATACTAATGAAAAGATGAACTGGAGGTTTACATATGAAGTATGACATTATAGGTGATATTCACGGATGCTTCCAAGAGTTTAAAGATTTAACAACGAAACTAGGATACAGCTGGGCTAGTGGTCTCCCTATACATAACGCCAAACGAAAGCTGGCGTTCGTTGGTGATATTACAGACCGAGGCCCTCATTCATTACGTATGATTGAAATCGTATGGGAGCTCGTAATAAATAGAAAAGAAGCTTATTATGCGCCTGGGAATCACTGTAATAAACTGTATCGTTTTTTCCTTGGGCGTAATGTTTCAATCGCTCATGGACTCGAAACAACTGTTGCCGAATATGAAGCATTACCTTCTAATAAACAACAAATCATAAAAGAAAAGTTCATTACGCTTTACGAGCAGTCCCCCCTGTATCACATACTGGATAACAAGAAATTAATCGTATGCCATGCTGGCATTCGTCAGGATTACATAGAAAGACATGATAAAAAAGTGCAAACATTTGTATTATATGGTGATATTACAGGAGAAAAGCATCCTGACGGCTCACCTGTACGCCGAGATTGGGCGAAAGAGTATAAGGGAGAAACATGGATTATATATGGACATACACCTGTCAACGAGCCTCGCTTTGTGAATCATACAATCAATATTGATACCGGCGCTGTATTTGGCGGCAAACTAACTGGACTTCGTTATCCTGAAATGGAGGCCATTTCCGTTCCTTCTTCCCTACCTTTTGTCACTGAGAAGTTCCGCCCAATTTCATAATTACATTTACCTTTGTACAATTCATTCCGAGTACGTATAAAGAATGATTTCTAGGCGAATTCCTCGTTAAAAATCGGTCATACAGTAAAAAAAGATGCTATGAAGTGCATCTTTTTTTTACTATGCGGCATATACTGTCGCAGGAGGTGACGGAATGAAGAAAAAACGATCTAAACAAAAAAGAAATTTCTCTCCTTTATATCATCCCATATATGGAATTAACAACTGGTGTAGCATACGAGCTGCGGCTATTGAAGAGATAGAAGAACATGTGGAAACAAAAACAGGGAAAACGAGAGGAACATATATTTCTTTAGAACATGCTGTTATGAAACGAATTATAGATAACAGAAAAATAAAGGCACTACAAAAAAAGAAACGCTTTTCTCATAACAATGAGCCTATACTTGAGTCAAAGAATTTACAGGAGAATATAAACAAAGAAATTCCTAAAACAACTAAAGAAAAAGCCCAAGCTGAAATTCCTAAAGCAATTAAAGAAAAAGCACAGGCTGAAATTCCTAAAGCAATTAAAGAAAAAGCACAGGCTGAAATTCCTAAAGCAATTAAAGAAAAAGCACAGGCTGAAATTCCCACCAATATTATACAGCAAGTAACAAAAATAAAAGAGAGATTAACTTTAACCAATGAAATAAAAAAAGAGGATTCTACTATCACTCAGCCCCCTATACTTTCACCTACTCCTGCTGAGAATGAAAAAGTAGCCAGATACGCATATAAGGAGGGCCTTCACTCTACGGCTGACGGGGTAGCCTCACATGCAGAAGGATTTCTTACTCATACAGAGGGTGCCTTTTCTCATGCAGAAGGTTCAAAAACAAAGGCAACTGGACATAGTTCGCATAGTGAAGGAAGTGAAACGACAGCAGGCGGTCCTTATTCTCACGCGGAAGGAAAGCATACAATTACTTTCGGCGAAGCAGCACATGCAGAAGGAACCGCAACTATCGCTAACGGATTCTCATCTCATGCGGAAGGAAATCATACATCAACAGCTAATTTTGCAGGCAGCCATATTATGGGTAAATTTGGTACAGCAGAAGAAGCTTATTCCTGGTTTATTGCAAATGGGACAAATGACACTGATTATAATATAGGTGCCAAATGGCTTGCCCATAACGGAGAAATGTATATCGATGGCGCTTCTTACAATGCAGGTGGTACTGATTTTGCACAAATGTTTGAGGCAGCAGATCATAGCCCTATTGATGTCGGTTATTTCATTACATTTAGTAACGAAGAAAAAATTCGAAAAGCTACTTCAAATGATACATTCATATTAGGCATATCTAGCGCTACTCCTGCTCTCATAGGAAATAGCGGTGCTTTAAGTTGGCAAAAACGCTATGAAACAGATAGCTTCGGAAAACGTCAATATACACGTACTAACAAACAAGAAATACAACCCCTTTTAAATACAGAATGGGATCCAGCTTGTAAGTATATATCAAGAAAAGACCGTACTGAGTGGCTTCCTGTCGGATTAATTGGACAAATGTTAGTACGTGATGACGGTACTTGCGAAACACACGGATATTGTCGTCCAAATGATGACGGCATTGCTACAAAAGCTGAAAGTGGCTTTTTCGTTATCAAACGTACTGGTGAACATCAAATTTTAATATTATTCCGCTAAAAAAAGGGAACAAAATTCTTCGTTCAATAAGAATTTTGTTCCCTTTTAATTGTTATGTAAAGCGGATTGCATGTCATCTGGGATACTTACGGTAAAAGTCATTTCCTTTTCTAAAATAGGGTGATAAAACGTCAAAGATGTACTATGAAGCGCTTGGCGTTTTATCACATCTCTTCGGCCGCCGTATAAATCATCCCCAAGTAGCGGATGTCCTATATATGCCATATGTACACGAATTTGATGTGTTCTTCCCGTCTCGAGCTCAAGCGCTACATGTGTCTTATCGGAAGAACTCTCCATCACTCTAAAATGAGTAACAGCTCTTTGACCATCTTCACAGACAGTTCGCTCGATAATACTATCCGCTTTTCGTCCGATTGGCGCGTCAATCGTTCCTACTTCTTCTAAAATAGTCCCATGAACGATTGCCTCATACGTTCGTTTCACCCCTTTTTGTTGATGCTGCTTCGATAAAAGGTGGTGAACGAATCTATTTTTCGCAATTAACATAAGCCCTGAAGTATCACGGTCTAACCTCGTCACAATGTGCACCGTACTTGCAAGATTTTGTTTATCATAATGATGTAAAAGAGCGTTTGCAACACTTCCTGACGGGTGCTCCCTAGACGGAATTGTCGACATATTTGCTTCTTTATTTATAACAAGAACCGCGTCATCTTCATATACGATACATAAAGGGATCTCTTCCACTTCCATCCCTTCACTTCTTTCCTCCACTGGAAAAAAGACTTGTAACTCTTCACCAGCTTGTAACTTGTGACGAACACTCGTGTGTTGACCGTTTACTTCAATTGCTCCCCCGCGGAACTTTATATCCGTTAAAGCAGCTTTCGAAATCCCTTTTGTTTTCAAAAATTCTCTAACTAAAGTTCCCTCTTCAGCTAGCCCTATATCCCATTTCAATGTAAATCTGTTCAAATATATAAACCCTCTCTATTTATCTGCAACAAACGAGTCACGAACACGTTTCCAGAATGGGAACGGACGGAAACGAACAAATCGTACTTTCTCGTTTGCAACGCGATACTGAATTGATTTCACATCTTGATGAACCATCGTCAAATGATCCACCGTAATTTGCAAGTTCATTCCTGCAGCCGGCTTTAAAACGCATGTATGATGCTTCGGCAGCACGAGCGGCGAACCTACCGTACGAAATACACGATTGTTGATAGATGCCATTTCTGCAATTTGAATCGCTTCAATAGAAGGGTGAATAATTGCTCCGCCAAGCGCCTTATTATACGCGGTACTTCCTGAAGGAGTAGAAATACAAAGACCATCTCCGCGAAACGTTTCGAAATACTCTCCGCGTATTTCCACTTCTGTTACTAATGTACCTTCTGCACTTTTTACAGTCGCTTCATTCATCGCCAAATACTGCGACTCTTTACTACCATTCACATAGCGAATAATTACTTCTAAAAGTGGATATTCAACCACTTGGAACGGTGTTTTAGCGATTGCAATCACCAACTTCTCTACTTCCGTTGGTAACCAATCTGCATAGAAACCTAAATGTCCTGTATGTACACCAACAAATGCGGTTTCATCTAATCGATTATAGTAACGATGGAATGCATATAAAAGCGTTCCATCTCCGCCAACAGAAATTACAATATCAGGTTCCTTTTCATCCATTGTAAACCCAAAATCTAGCAAGTATTCTTTCATCGTACTTGCTAGTGTATCTGATGATTGATCACCCTTTGACATAATTGTAAATTTCATCGCCCAACACCCTTTAGTTTATGATTCAGAATCTTTCGTTTCCTGCTTTCGTGAAAAGACCTTTTGCGCTTCTTGAATTTCAAGACGAATGGAAGACATTTCTTCATCTAATAAAAACGCCGCTTCCGCTGCACGTTGTAAGCGTATTTTAATATCTTCAGGAAAACGTCCACTATATTTGTAATTTAAAGAATGCTCAATCGTTGCCCAAAAATTCATTGCTAACGTGCGAATTTGAATTTCCACTAACACTTTTTTTTCTCCCTGTATCGTTTGAACAGGATAACTAATGACAACGTGGTAAGAGCGATAGCCGCTATCTTTCTTTTGCGTTACATAATCACGTTCTTCCACAATTTCAAAATCATTTCGTTTTCGAAGATATTCTACAACAGGCTTAATCTCATCAACAAATTGACACATCATTCGAAGGCCCGCGATGTCCTGCATATCTTCTCTAATTCGGTCTAGCGGTACATTTCTCTTCTCCGCTTTATCAATAATACTTGCAACCGACTTTACCCTTCCTGTTACAAACTCAATTGGAGAATGCTCCGTTAACATTGCAAATTGAGTACGCATTCCTTTTAGTTTCACTTTCAGCTCCGCCACCGCTTGGTGATAAGGCGCTAAAAATTCTTCCCAATTACGATTCATTTCAACCACCACCAAAATCAATCCATTTGCTTATAGAAACACTTTTTCTACAGCAGTTACTAATTCTTCTCCGTAATTTGCATTACCTTCAATATTTTCAACTAAATATTCTACTTCTTCTTTTAATCCTTCTAATTCTATTTCAACATCATTCACGCGAATAAACATCGCTGTATCTTTATTCATCGCTTCATGCATTGCTTCCCAGCATGTATGCGGAATACTTACATAAATGAAAGATGATTCATTTTCTAAGATATATAAAAATGATAAATTGTCTGAGTCTACAAGTACGTGATTACGCGCACTTAACTCCTTTACCTCTATTTCAGTATTTTCCGCACAAAAAATAAGCGCATTCTCTCTCATTTCTACGCTCTTAACTTGAATTTTATTTTGCATTCTCAAACTCCTCCATCTCAACTTCCTGTCTTACTTAACAGTATTATTGTATCATAACATGGACGCAAACAAATAAAACATTGAACCAAATTTGCGAAAAAGCGATAATGTGGAAAGAATTATTTTTCAAAAGGAGCGCATAAAATGACACAAGAAATTGAAATTGAATTTAAAAATATGGTTACAGAGGAAGAATTCCAAACATTATGCAAATCTTTTTCTATTGAAGCATTTACAAAACAAGTGAATCACTACTTTGAAACACCTCACTTCTCTTTAAAAGATGCAGGCTCTGCACTTCGTATTCGTCATAAAGATGGAACTTATACATTAACATTAAAACAACCTGCTGAAATTGGTTTATTAGAAACTCATCAGTCTGTAACAGAAAAAGAAGCAAAACTTATGATGGAAACAAACGCACTCATTCAAGGAACTGTAATGGATCAGCTACACAAATTACAAATTCCCGTTTCCTCTTTAACTTATATGGGTAGTTTAACAACTGAAAGAGCTGAAACATTATTTGAAGGCGGAACGCTTGTCTTTGATCATAGTTTCTATTACAATCACGATGATTATGAAATTGAATACGAAGTGCAAGATGAAAAGACCGGTAAAGCAGCATTTATAAGGTTATTAAAGCAACATAACGTACCAGTTCGTCATACAAACAACAAAGTAAAACGCTTTTTCCTTGCCAAACAAAACGAAGAGCGCTAAAGTAAAATTTCCATCAGTGCAGAAGTGATTTACTGGTGGCTATGTTTCACCTTTTTGGAAAGTGCAGATTTATTAGCAACATATAGAATAAGCAAAGAATGTTATGAAGGCTGTTTAGTTGCCCTTCATAACATTCCATTGCTACAATAGATATACATTTCATGGAAAAAGGAGTTTATAAAGGATGAGCAAGCAACCGATGACACCATTTGAAGCAATTGGCGGTGAACAATGCATTGCAACATTAGTGGATACATTTTATTCCTATGTCAGTGAACACCCTGACTTATCTCCGATCTTCCCGGATGATTTAACAGAAACTGCTAGGAAGCAGAAACAATTTTTAACACAATATTTAGGTGGTCCTAATTTATACACTGAAGAACATGGTCATCCTATGCTAAGAGCACGCCATCTTCCGTTTGAGATTACTCCAAAACGCGCAGAAGCTTGGCTATCATGTATGGAGCAAGCAATGGATGATACAGGAGTGCACGGTCATATAAGAGAGTTTGTTTTTGAACGTTTAGCATTAACTGCTCAACATATGGTCAATACTCCAAATGAAACAGGTGAAGTGTAATGGATAAGCAGGAAGCAAAGCATATAAATATGCCTTCTCCTTCCACATGCGAGCATAAATCTGTAGAAGCATATTTATTTATTGATCCACTTTGTAAAGATTGCTGGGATATCGAGCCATTTATTATTAAACTATGGCTTGAGTATGGGAAATACTTCTCTATTCGTCATATCGTAACAGGAAAAGTGGACGGAGCAAACGCTTCCTCACACAAATGGAATAAACCTGCTAATATTCGATTTGTGTGGGAAAAAACAACAAGTTTACAAGGGTTTTCATGTGATGGAAAAGTACATATGCAAGAGGCATCGTCAACACCATATTTAGTTTCGATGGCAATTAAGGCGGCGGAGTTGCAAGGCCGAAAAGCAGGTTCGAAATTTTTGCGAAAACTCCAAGAATACATTCTTCTTGAAAATGTATCAAACCCTGACTGTGAATTATTGTTGACATGCGCTAAAGATAGTGGCATTGATGTAGAGGAATTTAAAAAAGACCTACACTCAGTTAGCGCAAAAAAAGCTTTCCAATGCGACCTAAAATTCACAAATGAGATGCATATTACAGAAATACCTTCCCTCCTATTTTTTCATGCAAATTCAGATGAGGAAGGTATTAAAATCGCAGGAATTTATTCCTATGATGTATACGTACAGCTATTAAAAGAACTTGTAAAATGCGAGATTGAGCCAGAGCCATTACCTCCTTTAGAAGTATTACTAGAAGCAACACAATTTATTTCTTCAAAGGAAATCTCATTTATATATGACTGCCCTCAACAAGAAATAGAGCGTGAACTAAAGAAATTACAACTAAAACGAAAAGTACAAATGATTGAAGTGAAGTGCGAGCGTTATTGGAAATGGATAGCAAAAGAAAAAGACCTGGTGTAAACACCAGGTCTTCTTCTTTACGGCTTATAAAAATATTAAAGGGGATGGGAGAAATTTTCACGTTCAAACAAAGGGGTATATGTTTGTATGTGAATTCGTTCACGCTTATTATATTACAAGATTCGACGTCAGATGACAACCCCTTTTGTCGAATTTCACACTTTTGTCACATTCTAAACGTTTTCATTCTTGAATAAGCTATAAAAAAAGCAATTTAGGAGGTTTCCTTATGAAAAAGTCTCATATATTTCTTATCTTTCTATGTGTTATTGTTTCTTTTTTCTTGTATATCCTCTCTCTATTACAAGCTTTTCCTAAAATTATTGCCTTCCCTCTTTTATTCGGAGTTATCGTCATCGCTGTCTCTTATTTCAACTATAGAAAACGATTTAAAGGATTTTAACTACAAAAATAAGTCGTAAAAATTCCTTCTCATATAGAAAAAGTAAAGAAAATCACCTTAATTATTCGACAAATATCGACATCGTGTACTTTTGAGAAAATGTTCCAAACAAAAAAGACGAGGATAAAATCCCTCGTCTTTTCTCATTATTTCTCTTCAAACAATAGTGCTTCTAATTCATTTAACTTCTCTTCAAATACTTGTAATGCTTCTTTTACAGGTTCTGGCGATGCCATATCTACTCCTGCTTTTTTCAACACTTCAATTGGGTAATCAGAGCTTCCAGCTTTTAAGAATTCGTTAATGTAACGTTCTACTGCTGGTTGTCCCTCTTCTAAAATTTGTTTTGACAAAGCTGTCGCTGCACTAAATCCTGTTGCGTATTGATATACGTAATAGTTGTAATAGAAGTGCGGAATACGAGACCATTCTAAACCGATTTCTTTATCAATTACTAAAGCGTCCCCGAAATATTTCTTATTTAAATCGTAGTAAATCTCCGTTAACATATCTGGCGTAACAGCATGTCCTTCTTGTACTTTTTTATGAATGATATGCTCGAACTCTGCAAACATTGTTTGACGGAATACAGTACCACGGAATCCTTCTAAATAGTGATTTAATAAATATAGACGCTCTTTCTTATCTTCTGTCGTCTTCAATAAGTAATCATTTAGAAGCGCTTCATTACAAGTTGAAGCTACTTCTGCAACGAAGATTGAATAATCACCATATACGTGCGGTTGTGTCTTCCTTGTATAGTAACTATGCACTGAATGACCAAACTCATGAGCAAGTGTAAATAAATTATTTACATTATCATGCCAGTTCATTAAAATATATGGATTTGTTCCGTATGCACCAGATGAATATGCTCCGCTTCGTTTTCCTTTATTCTCGTATACATCTACCCAGCGATTTTCATATGCTTCTTTTAAAATTTCAACATATTCATCACCAAGTACATTTAAAGATTTCAATAACATTTCTTGCGCTTCTTCATACTTCACATTCATTTTCACTTCTGGTACAAGTGGTGTATATAAATCGTACATATGAAGCTCATCAAGACCTAGGGCACGCTTACGAATATCAATGTATCGATGTAGTAAGTGTAAATTATCATTTACCGATTCAATAAGTTGATCATACACCGCCTCAGGAATATTATTATTACTTAATGCAGCTTGACGTGCAGAATCGTATTTACGAACGCGTGCATTGAAATTATTACGTTTCACAGCCCCGCTTAGCGTACTTGCAAATGTGTTCTTATATGTTCCGTATGTTTCATATACAGCTTTGAATGCATCTTCACGCACACGACGATCATCACTTTCTAAAAACTGAATGTAACGACCATGTGTTATTTCTACCTCTTCTCCATCCTCACCTTTAATAGATGGGAATTTCAAATCCGCATTATTCAACATACCGAATGTATTACTTGATGCACTCATCACTTCAGATGCTTCTGCTAATAACGCTTCTTCTGCCTCAGATAATACGTGCGGACGTTGACGTGTAATTTCTTCTAATGCATGCTCATATACACTTAGTTCTCGATTTTCTTGTAAGAAAGTTTGCAATGTATCTTCTGAAATAGATAAAATTTCAGGTACGATATAAGCTGTGCTACTAGATACTTGTGAGTATAAATTTGTTGCGCGATCATTTAATGCTTGATACACAGAGTTTGTTGTATCTTGATCGTAACGCATATGTGCATATGTATATAGCTTACCTAATCGCATTGAAATTTCATCTTCATATTGCAATGCCTCAAGCAAATTGTCTGCAGAGTCGCCAAGCTTCCCTTTAAATTCAGTTAACTTTGGCAATAGCTCTTTAATAGCTTGGAATTCTTTTTCCCATTCTGCATCTGTTTGGAAAATATCTTCTAATCGCCATGTGTTTGCTTCTTCAATCTCATTGCGATTTGGTAATGATTTTACTGTATTTTTTTCAGCCATTCTTTAAGCCCTCCTTATAATATCTCTACTTAAGTACAATTCGATTTTTCTTATGTAATTCCTTCACGATCAGTCTTTATTATATCCCCTTTTCCCTCTCTCATGTTGTACTTTGTCTCAAATAGAGATAGTGCATGCGCTAAGCAAATTTCATCATATTTCATAATTTCTTCCTCTGTTTTTAACAACATAATATCTCTTATTTTTCGATACTTATTAATATCTACTTTTATTAATACACCTACATAACATAAAAATGTCATATACTCTGCAACTGCTACCTTCCATATATGTTGTGCAAAATACGGAAGTAGACGCCTCTTCGTATACTTTGCCACATAGTTACATACGTTTTGCAGAGAAATATACTCCCCTACCTTAAGCATACCTATACACTTCATATAAAGAGAAGCTTGCCATATAAATGGATTTGTTTGAAAAGCAAATGAGGATGGGAGCGGGACACCGATTTCAGAAGGAAAACTCGCTGGGGTACATTTATATTGATATAAGAGGCGGAGTAGTGACTTATGATTATAATTCCAGATAGATAGAGCGTTTTGCCGAAAATGGTTCTTTTTTCTCTTCCATTCTTGTCCTAATAACTCTTTCCGGAAAGGAACGGGAGAAAAGAGCATGTCAACAGTAGTCGTATCGGTTGGTAAATAAATAGTATGTGAGAAAGAAACATTTGTAGAAAACGGAGTGATAAATGCGCATTTCATAAACGATTTTTGTTTCGGGCAAAAGAAAATAAGAAATGGCTGAGGATAAGGTTGTAAGGAGAACGCCATAAGGGCGGAGAATGTCATCCAATAGGCGGATTGCTTTTTCAACTGATTTCCACCGATTATCCAGATGACTTGTATACTAGCTTGCCAATACGAATATGTTCGCTTATAAAGCTGCTCTACGGAAAGATTTGCACATTGATATTCAATCGCAATTTTTCTATCCGCTCTCTCTACGTAAATATCTGGCCGTTGCTGGATTACCGGCAGATAATGCTCTATATCTACATGAAAATCTTGACGTTTTAACCAGCTATATAACAATTCTTTACCGTGCATATGATACATGGATTCTGCTTCATAAAAGGTAAGACATGAATCCACTTTCTTATGAGCAAAATGCCAGCTCTTCTGTTTTCCTAATTTCATTTGCACTTCTTTTCCGCAAGCTGTACAAAAGAATTTTTCTCGTTTACGCATTTCGCGTAAAAGCTCTTCATCCCGGTTATATAATAGATGAATTTTCTCTCCGTTTTCTCTCCTTGCAATAAACATCACAATCACACCCTTTCAACTCCTTGTATTCTACAATTTACTACAAATTCCTTTCAAAAAAAGAGATGTCCTAAATTAGGACATCTCTTTCTATAATAAGGGTGATAATAACCGATACGTCGATTCAACAATCCGCCTATGAAGACGTCTCTTATGAAATCGGTCAACATGAATTTCACTTGATTCTTCTAAATCGTCTTTAAAATCTTGAACGAGCTTTCGAATGCTATCTGTATCATATAAAAAGGCATTTACTTCAAAGTTTAAATGAAAACTTCTCATATCCATATTAGCTGTCCCAATTGATGCGAGATCAGAATCCACGATAACGACTTTACTATGAAGAAAACCTTTTTCATATTCATATATTTTTACTCCTGCATCTAATAACTCCGGAAAGTACGATCTTGATGCATAAAAGACAGTGCGCTTATCCGGCTTACTTGGCATTAACAAACGAACATCAATACCAGCAAGTGCAGCTACTTTTAATGCAGATAAAATATCATCATCTGGAATAAAGTATGGTGTTGCAATCCAAATCGATTTCCTAGCTGAAGCAATCATTGCAAAATATAAATGTTTAATTGTTTCCCATTTATTATCTGGTCCACCTCCAACAAGTTGGACGCCGCCCCAATGATCACCCTCAACTGCTTCCGCTTGTAAATATTCAGGTGCTAATACCGCCTCACCAGTCATATAAAACCAGTCTTGAAGGAAAATCAGCTGTAAACTTTGAACTGCTTCACCGCGTAAATATAAATGCGTGTCTCGCCAAAAACCGAAATATTTATCCTTCCCTAAATACTCATCACCAATATTTAATCCACCTACAAACCCTTCATTTCCATCTATAATAACGATTTTTCGGTGGTTTCGATAATTAATTTTATCGTTTAAAATCGGAAAACGCACAGGGAAAAATGGAATCATTTCTACTCCTGCATCATTCAATTCTTCAATATACGAATTTGATAATTTAAAGCTTCCAACCGCGTCGTATAAAAAACGAACGACAACGCCTTCTTTTGATTTTTTTATTAAAATATCTTTAATTTCTGTACCGAGCTTGTCATCACGCACAATGTAATACTCCATATGAATGTGGTGTTTCGCTCGATTTAACCCATCTAAAATTGCCTGAAACGTTTCGTCTCCATTTGTTAATGTCCTCGTTTCAGTTTGAAATGAAATATTTAAAGCACCGAGTCGATCTGCTAAACGAAATAACAATTCTTGATGCTTATGATCTCGTAAAATCCGTTCTTCGTAATCTTCGTGTCCCTTATATTGTAAAAACGCCTGTTCATCGAGTAATGCCTTCTTTTGGAACATTCTTTTTCTGCGAAAGTTTTGTCCAAATAAAAGATAAGCAAAGAAACCGAACACTGGAAAAATACCTAGTACGATTAACCACGTAAGTGTTTTTGACGGATGGCGGTTTTCTAAGAAAATAACACATCCAATTAAAAATGCGGAAACCGTAAATAAAATACTAATAATACCTAAAATCGAAACATCCTTTATCCCCATGACATCCGAATAAAATGCTACATCAATAAACATGCGTAATGAAACAAATAATGCGAACAGTAGTAGAAAAAAGAAAAGTAGTTTTAGTGTATTTTTCATCTCTTACCCCCTAAATAAGAAAGCCTTCCTATTCTTCATAAAAAAAGCCGATTTCATACTATAGAAATCGGCCTACATTTTAGGAGGGAAATTGTTGCGAATTGTCTCAAGCGCACGCTCTTTCACAACCTGTTTCCCATACTCACTTACACGGTGAATCGTTAAAGTAGATTCTTCTCCATATTCTAAAACAATACTTAAAATACGATCAATCTCTTCTTCATCATGTAGCACTTCATCAAATTCCACATATACATAATAGCGGTCCTCAAATGAATGCAATTCATCTTTTATATCTTCAAAGATAAGACGATGACTTAATGAAATGACATCTTCAAAATCATTAAACTTAATTAAAAAGCCAAACGTACCATCTTCATTAAAGCTTGTTCCTACTTGTTCTTCTACCTCTTCCACTAATTCTTGCTGGAATAATGATTCGATGCCTTCATCTAGAGGAATGTCTATAATTTTATCCACACCTATTGGTAGTTCCAGCTTTTGTCCATCCTTTGAAAGCTCCGCTTTCGTTACAAGTACTTCAATCCCCTTATCGACTGCTTGCACTTGAATCCATAACGGTCCATCGACAAAGAAATCATCATGATCACGAGCTTCGTCCATCATCTCCCAAAAGAGCTCTTCACTTCGTTCGCGATCATACCAAATTTCTTCACGGTTAAACCCTCTGTCCTCTATATCAATGTACGTAATAAAAAATTTCATCGTATGGTCATTAATTCTTTCAATATCCAAAATACAACTCTCCCTTCCTGCTCAGAATTATTATGAAGGGATTCCCCACTCATATGACAAAACAATAGATTCTTGTACTCTCATTTTATGATAAGATTCTCCAGAATGGAAATAAAATCGATTTATTTTACAAAAATAGTTATATACCTATCTGTATTCGACCGTTTACATAAAGTGAAACATTAATCAGTATTTTTTTCATCCTCCACTGATTATTAGCTCGCACTAATCGGGATAAATATACCATCATACCAATTCACTGTTCACAAAAAATTTGGACATACATTCCCATATTCCCCCGTACACTGTAATAAAGTGAAACTTCTATTATAGGTGATTATTTTGTACCCGGGGGGGCGCGGGATCAAAACTAGACAAACTTTCTTCACCACATACATATATTTCGCTTATTAAAACATCATAAATGGAGGCAGACGAATGGACTTAGAGTTTTTAACATCTGTACTAATGATTGTCGGTATCGATGTTGTACTAGGTGGCGATAACGCAATTGTCATCGCACTAGCTAGCCGAAATTTACCTGAAGCAAAACGAAATAAAGCCATTTTGATTGGTACTATTTTAGCAATTGTGCTACGAATTCTCCTCACAATACTAGCTGTCTATTTACTTGATATCCCATTTTTACAACTCATCGGCGGAATCTTACTCACATTAATTGCGGTAAATTTACTCACTGATAATAACAACGATCTTTCTTCTATCAAAGGAAAAACAACTTTATTTCAAGCTGTGCGTACAATTGTATTCGCGGATCTCGTTATGGGGTTTGACAATGTTATTGCCATTGCAGGAGCAGCTCACGGAAGACTTTCACTCGTAATTATCGGTTTATTCATTTCTATCCCGATCATCATTTGGGGAAGCAAACTTATTTTAATACTCATGGAACGCTTTCCATTTCTCATTTATTGCGGAGCAGCAGTTCTCGCCTATACAGCAGGAAAAATGATTACACATGAAGACAGACTTGCAACGTTTTTTCATCATAATCCTAGTTTTACCACAAGTATCCCTTATTTGTTCATTTTCACGATTTTATGCATAGGCTTTATCGTTCAACAAGTGCGATTACGTAATGTTAAACAGTAAAAAAAAACCTTCTACTCTATAATAGGTAGAAGGTTTTCATATTATTATAATTAATTTACAAGACGCTGTGCTTCACGTAATTGGAACGTTCTTACTGTACGTGGTAAGAAACGACGGATTTCGTCTTCGTTGTAACCTACTTGAAGGCGTTTTTCGTCAATCATAATTGGACGACGTAAAATACCTGGATAGTCACGAATCATCTTATATAAATCTTGAAGTGGTAAAGACTCTAAGTTCACATTCAATTCTTGGAAAACTTTTGAACGAGTAGAAATAATCTCATCCGTTCCGCTTTCTGTCATACGTAAAATCTCTTTAATCTCATCAATCGTTAATGGATCTGAGAAAATATTACGTTCTGTATAAGGAATATGATTTTCCTCTAGCCATAATTTCGCCTTTCTACAAGACGTACAGCTTGGAGAACTATATAATGTTACCATACAAAGCTCACTCTCCTTAAAGAGTACAAATTCTGTACTAATTACAGTTTAAATTTCTAACTTCCGCAATTTTTCGCGATAACTTGTCTTATAGCAAAGTAAAAAATCGCAATTCATGTAAGCAACAACAATTACTTTTAATAAGTAACTTCTATAATCATTATACAATAGTTTTTGCAAGAAATATACAGTGAATTTACTGCTAGTTGAGAAAAATTCTCCGTGTACTCCACTGCTATGTAACATGATTACACTCATTAAAACTGTCCTTTAACAACGGCCTTCAACCCTTTTGATACTTGCTTTCTACAATAATTTTCACTTGATATACAATTACAGTTTCATAATCTTCCCCATTAAAAAGAGAACGTTTTCTTACCTTTTCCCGACAAAACAATTGAGAAATGTAAGACTCTAAAGATTAGAAACGAAAAGAACACTTGTTCTCATTTTAACAAATCTCCCCGCTCATGTCTATATGCTTTCTAAAGTAAATCGAATATTTTTCTGACATTTCTTTCTTTTTTACCATTTATCTCATACAATAAAAATAAAGACAGGCAAAGGGGGAATGTGCATATGATCGCTTTTTTTACTGATTTTATCATTGTTGCTACCCTCATCATCGGAATAACAGCATTGATTGGTGTCATTACAAATAGCATCGGTGAAAAACTCTTTGGTGGGAAAGAAAAAATGAAGTTTGTTAACAAAAGTTTAGATGTACAATCTGGCTGGAACCAAGTTGGCGGAAAAGGCATTTATAAAAAACGTACGTACTAAAAAAAGCAGGTAATCACCTGCTTTTTTTGTTATTTCTCTACTGATGCCCATTTGAAGCTTACTTCGCCACCATACTTATGGTTGTACATATCTTTAATTGTTTCTCTTTGTAAATATGCTCTACCACGTTGATATACTGGAACAATCGCAGCATCATCAAGTAACATTTTTTCTGCTTCTAATAAGTTTTTCCAGCGAGCATTTACATCGCTTCCGTCTTTTTTCGCTTTCATAATAATCTCATCGTACTTCGGATTAGAATACTTCATTTTGTTTTGCGCTCCATCAGTTACAAACATATCAAGATATGTAACTGGATCCGGGAAGTCTGCACTCCATCCAGAGAATGACATTACATAATCGCCAGCATCTTCTAATTTTAGTTTTTGCGCGAATGGTTGTTGTTTAATTTTCACTGTTAATCCTGGTAAATTCTTTTCTAACTCACCTTTTAAATATTCACCAGTTTTCTTCGATAATTCAACATCTTCATTTAATAACTCTAATTCAATTTCGTTTTTACCAAGCTCTTTTTTACCAGCTTCCCAATACTTTTTCGCTTCTTTTACATTTGGTTTTACAATATCTCCATTTTCAGCACGGAAATCTTGTTTATCCGGTCCTTTAATGAAATTGTCAGGAATTAATCCCGTCGCTGGCTTAGAACCGTTATTTAATAATGTATCAACGAATGGTTTACGGTCAAAACCAAGAGAAATTGCTTTACGAATATTTTTATTTGCTAAAGCTGGGTCTTTTTGATTTAAGCGAAGGAAGAATACAGAAGTATCTTCTACCGTTTTGAAATCTGGTTTTCCTTTATATTTATCGATGAACTCTGCTAATAACGTCGCTCGATCGACTGCGTTTGTTTCATATAAATTAATTGGCGTAGATGTATCTTTTACAATATTAAAGTTTACTTCCTCGAGCTTCACTTCTTTATTGTCCCAATATGATGGGCTCTTTGTCATTTTGAAGCTACGTTCATGTTGCCAATCACTTAATGTAAATGGTCCGTTATAAAGTGTTGTATTTGCTTCTAAACCAAACTTCACACCTTGCTCTTTCACATACTTTTCATTAACAGGATAGAAGATCGGATAGACCATTAAATCAACAAGATATGGAATAGAATTATCCAATTCTACTTCTAATGTATGATCATCAATCGCTTTCACGCCTAATTGATCTGGACTCATCTCTTTTTTATTAATTTTCTCAGCATTTTTTATATCGTACATAATGTACGCCGATTTCGCAGCTGTATCTGGATTAATCGCTCTTTGCCATGCATACACGAAATCTTTCGCCGTTACAGGGTCACCATTTGACCATTTTGCATCTTCACGTAATTTAAATGTATACTTTTTACCGTCTTCTGACTTTTGGAATTCTTTCGCTACACCTGGAACTAATTTATCATCTTTCCCAAGGCGGTATAGACCTTCCATCGTATTGTTCATTACTTTTGAAGAAACTGCATCAGCTGATAACGCTGGGTCCATCGTTGGAATTTCTTGTGTTTCAATTAAGTTAATAACTTGCTTCGCACCGCTTTTCCCGCTATCCCCTTTTGCGTTCGCTTGCGGCTCATCCTTATCATAACTACATGCCCCTAAAATCATGCTCATTGCTACTGTTGATGCTACAAAAACTGGTATCTTTTTTTTCATACTTCCACCCCTCCAAAAAAATGTTAGCCCTTTCATTTTCAAACAGAAAGAAATATATATATGTTCTAATAATTCATATTATACACACAAATATATTCTTTGTATATTTATATTTCTATTTTATTAAAATTTTCTGTTAACGTTCAGTATATTTGTAAACGTTTCATACTGCGTATTTATTGAACTAAAGTGTTAAAAATACCAAATTTTATACTTTTCTAAATTATCAGAGAAAAACAAATTTTATATCCTATAATATCTTACGTATAATTATTCTTCCTTTTTTGTCATAAAATGAAGGTTTATTCATATTGAAAATATGTAGGCTAAAATAAGTGCAAAGGATATGAAAGTGTGTTACGATACACTTTGCTAAAAATAGATATCGGTAAAGAGGGGACGGACATGACAGCAATTCGCTCAAAAAACGGGCCAACAGAGAAATTAAGTTTATTCTTATTAACATGGCCTATTTTTCTAGAAGTTTTTCTTTTTATGCTGATGGGGATCGCTGATACTTTCATGTTAAGTGCATTATCAGACGATGCTGTATCTGGGGTTGGTGCAGCGAATCAATACCTTCATATCGCGATTTTAGTACTAGAAGTCATCGGGAATGGTGCAGCTATCGTTGTATCCCAATACCTCGGTTCTAAACGCTTTATGGAAGCATCAAAAATATCAGCATTAGCCGTCACATTAAATTTAGTGGTCGGACTCATTATAAGCGCTGGTTTTCTTTTATTTTCAAAACATATGATGATGGCAATGAATTTACAAGGCGATGTACTAACGTATGCACAAAGCTATCTATCCATCGTCGGAGGAGCTATTTTCCTTCAAGCTATTATTAACTCATTAGCCGCAATTATCCGCGTTCACGGCTTTACAAAGCAAGCAATGTTTGTTTCGCTTGGAATGAATATTATTCATATCGCCGGAAACTACGTACTTATTTTCGGGAAATTCGGTTTCCCTGAACTTGGTGTGCAAGGGGCTGCTATTTCTTCTGCTGTCAGCCGGTTAATCGCACTTATCGTTTTCTTCTGGTTACTGTATCGCGTTATGGAATACCGTGTGAAATTACAATATTACTTCACTTTATCAAAAGAATACGTTGGCAAAATTTTAAAGATCGGCATTCCATCGGCATTCGAGCAAGTCATGTATCAAGCTTGTCAAATTGTCTTCTTATATTACGCAACATACTTAGGTACGGAATCATTAGCAGCAAGACAATACGCTACTAACATTTCCATGTTCACTTATTTATTCGCCATTGCTATCGGTATGGGAACAGCTATTATCGTTGGACGCCTAGTTGGCGGAAATGAAAAAGATGAAGCGTACACACGTGTATGGAAAAGTGTACAATGGGCGATTGGTGTAACTCTATTTATGGTCATTCTCGTTGTTACATTCCGAACACAATTAATGGGATTATTTACGGATAATCCTCATATTATCTCTCTAGGAGCAAGCGTTCTTTTACTAAGTGTACTACTGGAAACAGGACGGACGATGAACATCGTCATCATTAATTCACTTCGTGCGGCTGGAGATGCCAAATATCCTGTTTTAATCGGAGCATTCTCCATGGTGTTAATGAGCTTACCACTCGGTTACTTTTTCACCTTCCATTTAGATATGGGTCTCGTTGGTATTTGGCTAGCGATCGCTATCGATGAATGGACGCGGGCGATTATTATGTTCTTCCGATGGAGAAGTAGATCGTGGGAAAGTTATGCACTTGTTAAACCTGATGAGCAAGATAAGAGCGTTTCTGTTCAAGCGCAATAAAATAAAAGTGTTTCTAAATGAAGAAAAGGCGGCTGATTTCAGTCGCCTTTTTCTTCATTCTCGGAAACTCTTACTTCGCTGTCTTTAAACAGAAAAAGAACTTGGATAAAATCGCTTTATACTAACTTAAGTTTAACTAGTATAAAAAAATAGAGCCATCCTTCTGTAATAGAAGAATGACTCTACTTTTTTATTGATAGATTTCTTTATATTTCTTATACTCTGCTTCAGAACATAATACGAAATGTCCTGGGCGAATTTCGCGCATTGTTGGCACTTCACTACCATAATCATGCTGCGATGGGTCGTATACGATACGTTTACGATTGCGCTCATAATCTGGATCTGGAAGTGGAATTGCTGATAGTAGTGATTTTGTATATGGATGCATTGGATTCGCATATAACTCTTCACTTGTTGTCAGCTCAACGATTTGACCACGGTACATTACACCAATGCGATCACTAATGTATTTTACCATCGATAAATCATGGGCGATGAATAAGTATGTTAAACCTTTTTCTCTTTGTAACTGTTTCAGTAAGTTTACAACTTGCGCCTGAATCGATACGTCAAGTGCTGAGATTGGTTCATCAGCAATGATAAATTCAGGTTCTACAGCTAGCGCACGAGCGATACCGATACGTTGACGTTGTCCGCCTGAGAATTCATGCGGGAAACGGTTCGCGTGCTCTTTATTTAAACCAACTGTATTTAACAGCTCGTGAACACGGTCCATACGCTCTTTTTTACCTTTGGCTAATCCGTGAATATCAACACCTTCTGCGATAATATCCCCTACTGTCATACGAGGATTTAATGATGCATATGGATCTTGGAAAATCATTTGCATTTTACGGTTGAACTTCTTAAGTTCTGCGCGTGATTTTTTCCCATGTACATTTTCACCATCGAACAACACTTCACCGGCAGTTGCATCGTATAAACGAATGATCGTTCTTCCAGTTGTTGACTTACCACAACCAGATTCTCCTACAAGTCCAAATGTTTCACCGCGGTAAATATCAAATGAAATATCATTAACTGCTTTAACAACACCACCACTCACATCAAAGTGTTGTTTCACATTTTTTACTTCAATTAATTTCTCACGTTGTTTAGTCATGTTGTTCACCTGCTTTCATTTGAAGAATACGTTTTTCAACAACTGCTGGTGGTTTTACTTCTGGCGCTTGCTCATGAAGTAACCAAGTTGCCGCATAATGTGTATCACTTACTTTAAATAAAGGTGGTTCCATTTCAAAATCAATTTTCAGTGCCTGTGGGTTACGTGGTGCAAAAGCATCACCCTTTGGCGGTTTTAATAAGTCTGGAGGCGTTCCAGGAATCGCATATAGCTCGTCCTCTGAACCATCTAAGCTTGGCATAGATGCGATCAAGCCCCATGTGTATGGATGTTGTGGATTGTAGAAAATTTCATCAACAGTTCCAATTTCAACAACTTTACCAGCGTACATAACCGCAACTCGGTCTGCAACGTTTGCCACTACACCTAAGTCATGCGTAATGAAAATGATTGCTGCTTCTGTTTTTTGCTGAATGTCCTTCATAAGCTCTAGAATTTGCGCCTGAATCGTAACGTCTAGCGCTGTTGTCGGCTCATCGGCAATTAATAATTTCGGATTACAAGCTAACGCCATCGCAATAACTACACGCTGTCTCATACCACCTGAGAATTGGTGAGGATATTGTTTTAAGCGTGCTCCTGGATTTGGAATACCTACAAGGTCAATTAATTCTAAAGCGACTTTACGTGCATCCGCTTTACTCATCCCTTGGTGTTTAATAAGACCTTCCATAATCTGATTACCAATTGTCATCGTTGGATTTAATGATGTCATTGGATCTTGGAAAATCATCGCAATATCTTTACCGCGTACTTGCTGCATTTCTTTTTCCGTTAATTTCGTTAAATCACGACCGTCAAATACAATCTCTCCATTTTTAATACGGCCTGGAGGATTCGGGATTAATCCCATTAGCGCTTTAGAAGTAACTGATTTCCCAGAACCAGACTCTCCTACAATCGCTAATGTTTCCCCTTTTTTCAAATCAAAAGTAACTCCGCGCACTGCTTGTACTTCACCTGCATGTGTATCAAAGGAGACTTGTAAATCTTTTACCTCTAACAATGTTTTCATTTTTACTTCTCCCTCCTCGTTTACTTACGCATTTTTGGATCTAACGCATCGCGTAATCCATCTGCCATTAAGTTGAATGCTAGAATTAACATACTGATGACAACCGCAGGGATGAACATCATGTGTGGATACGTTTGAATTGATTTATATCCATCATTTACAAGAGAACCAAGTGATGCGAATGGTGGCTGAATTCCTAAACCGATGAAGCTTAAGAATGCCTCACCAAACACCGCTGATGGAATTGTAAACATTGTCATTACGATAATTGGTCCCATAACGTTTGGAATTAAGTGTTTCACAATTAATTGTGTATTTGTTGCACCTAATGTACGAGATGCTAATACATATTCTTGGTTTTTTAATTTTAGGATCTGTCCACGAACGATACGCGACATCCCTATCCAACCTGTAATTGCCATCGCAAGTGTAATCGACCAAATACCTGATCCCATAATGATTACCATTAAAATAACGATGATTAAGTATGGAATACCATTAATAATCTCCATAATACGTTGCATAATATTATCTACTCTACCGCCGTAGAATGCTGAAATACCCCCGTATGCAACCCCGATTACTAAGTCAATTGCTGCTGCTAATAGAGCGATATATAATGATACGCGCGTACCTTCCCAAGTTCTTGTCCATAAATCACGGCCAAGATCATCTGTACCAAACCAGAAGTACTCTTTAATATCACGTTTTGCATATTGGTCAACACCATATTGATCTGTGCCGTCAAATGGTAACCAATGAATATTTTCAATCACTGGAATTTTCGGTGGCATTTTCGCACGACCTAAATCCTGCTCTTTATAAGAATGTTTACTTACCATCGGTCCAAAAATTGCTAGTAGTACAATAATGCTCAATAATCCGAAACCCAACATCGCGCCTTTATGTTGGAACAAGCGTCTTCGTACATCTTGCCAAAACGTTAAGCTTGGACGGGCAATGACTTCATTATCAACATTATTTTGATTGGCTTGTTGAAATAAATCTGGAGATAATTTTTGTACATCTTTCATCATTTTTTCCCTCCCGCTAAACGAATACGAGGATCAATAATTCCGTATAAAATATCGACAATGAAAATAACTAAGATGAAGATCGCACTATAGAAAATTGTAGTTCCCATAATAATTGTATAGTCATTCACTGTAATAGATTTAACGAACTGTTCCCCAAGTCCTGGTACAGCATAAATTTGCTCGATAACAAGTGTTCCTGTAATTAATGCAGCAACCATTGGTCCTAAAATTGTTACAACTGGAATTAACGCGTTACGAAGTGCGTGTTTGACAATGATAACGCCTTGACTAATTCCTTTTGCTTTCGCTGTTAAAATATAATCAGACTGCATAACTTCAATTAATTCTGCACGAGAGAAACGTGCGATTGTTGCGATAACTCCCATCGATAATGCAATTGTAGGCATTACTGTAAACTCTGGTCCTTTCCAGAACGCTACTGGGAACCAGCCAAGTTTTACCCCTACGAAATATTGTAGTAATGCGGCGAATACGAACGATGGTACCGACATCCCGAGTACCGAAATAACTGTTGCACTATAATCGACCCATGTATTATTACGAAGTGCCGCAACAATTCCTAAAAGTAAACCGATAAATGTTCCTAATATAATCGCTTGTAAACCAAGTTGTGCTGATGGTCCAATGCGATCCACAATCATGTCTGTTACTGGGCGGTTATCATATTGGAATGATACCCCTAAATCACCTTGCGCTAAGTTACCTAAGTAACGTGCATATTGAACTGGTACTGGATCATTTAAACCATATTTGTCAAGAATGATTTCTTTTTGTGCCGGTGATAATTTCTCCTGGTTTTTAAGTGGAGAACCCGGTAGTAATTTCATCAAAAAGAAAGTCAGTGTAGTAATTAAAAATAATGTCAAAGCCATGTACACGAAACGTTTTAATACATAACGTCCCATAGTCAAGCACCTCCCCGTTTTTCTCAAAAGCAATAAGATAGTTTGAAATATTCTTACTTTTATTTTTTTAAAATAAGAGCACATGCCCATCATAGGCATATACCCTTATTCATGATGGAAACCATTTTTAGTTTTTGAGTTCAACCCACTTATAGCTAAATTCTCCGCCATATTTATGTTCTAATAGGCCTGTAATTGAACTACGTTGTAAATATGCCTTTCCAGGTTGATATACTGGAGCAATCGCTGCATCTTCAAGCAGTTGTTGTTCTGCTTTTAATAGAGCATCCCAACGAGCTTGTACATCTACTTCTGTTTTGGCTTTCTTAATTAGTGCATCATAAGCTGGATTTGCGTAATTCACTTTATTTTGTGAATTGCCTGTTGTATACATTTCAAGGAATGACATTGGATCCATATAATCTGGACTCCATCCCGCATATGACATCGCATAATCTCCACTTGCTTCAAGTTTTAATTTTTGTGCAAATGGCTGCATTTTTGTTGAAACTGTTAAACCTGGTAAGTTCTTTTCGAATTGTCCCTTTAAATACTCTCCGATTTTTTTGGCATCATCAGTATCAAAGTTTAATAACTCTAACTCTACTTTGTCTACACCAAGTTCTTTTTTACCAGCTTCCCAATATTTTTGAGCTTCTTTAACATCCTCTTTTATAAGCTTTCCGTTCTCTTCACGGAAGTCTTTTCCGTTAGGTCCTTTTGCCAAACCCTTCGGAACAAAACCATACATTCCTTCTGAACCATCGTTTAAGATAACTTTCCCGATATTTTCACGTTCAAAGGACATCGCAATTGCTTTTCGGATATTTTTATTTGCTAAAAATTTATTTTTTTCATTTAAACGAATGAATTGTGTAGATGGTCTCTTAATTGTTTTAAAATCAGCATCTGATTTGTATTTATCTACAAACTCTGATGTTAATACTACACGATCAATCGCTTTTGTTTCATATAAATTTATAGCCGTTGAACGATCCTTAACAATATTGAAGTTTATTTCCTCAAGTTTTACTTCTTTATTTTCCCAATACGTCGGGTTCTTCGTCAATTTGAAACTTTGTTCATGCTTCCATTCATTTAAAACGAATGGTCCATTGTAAAGTGTCGTATTGGATTCTAATCCGAATTTATCTCCTTGTTCTTTTACAAACTTCTCATTCAAAGGATAAAATGTTGGATAGACTGTTAAACTTACAAAATAAGGAACAGGGTTGTCTAATTCCACTTCAAATGTGTGATCATCAATGGCCTTTACACCAAGTTCTTCAACTGGTAACTCTTTTTTGTTAATTTTCTCCGCATTTTTAACATCAAATAGTATGTAAGCAAACTTGGCACCCGTATTTGAATCTATAGCTCTTCTCCAAGAATAAACGAAGTCTTTAGCTGTTACAGGTTCACCATTCGACCATTTCGCATCTTCACGTAATTTAAATACATACTTTTTACCATCTTCTGATTTCTCATAAGATTTAGCGACTCCCGGAACAAGTTTATCGTCTTTCCCCAGACGATACAATCCTTCCATTGTATTATTCATAATGTTAGAAGATGCTGCATCCGTTGATAACGTCGTATCCATTGTTGGTATCTCAGCAGTTTCTGTTAGATTCAATACTTGCTTATTTGAAGTACTGGATCCTTTCGCGCTTGCCTTATTATCATCTTTTTGATAACTACAGGCTCCTAGCACACTTACTGTCAACGTCGATGCAAGCAATAGCGGTATCTTTTTCTTCATGTTGTATTGCCTCCCCTAATTGCACTTCCTGTACCCTCACTTGTAGAAAAACAGAATTGAAAGAATAATCTCCAAGTTTCTACAATTTTCATTATACATATAATATGACGATTGTGAATATAGTTTTTTGTTTTTTTGTTAAAATTTTTAATAAAATGTTTATATTTTTAATTTTTCGTAAAGGGATAGGTTAACATTGCTACCATCATCTTGAAATTAGAACCGCAATTGCGTATAATTTTCAAAAAATTATTTATATTACTTATTATAGCTTTTATAGTATAATAATTCTAGTAATATTTTGACGGAGGGGAATATTTTGAATAAAGTTTTTTTTCATACTTGTATACTATTTTTGGTTGCGATAATCGCTTCTAGTGTGGGCGCATTCCTCGTTTCATCTCAGTTTTTGTTGAATTTTGTCAACATCTCATTCTATATTGCATTGATTTTTATTCTTATAGGTGGTTTTTTATTCATATTTCAAAATGGATTTTTTAACGTAACAATTTACGCATTCCAAAGAGTATTTGGTACGAATAAAAAAATTGACTCTTTAATTGAAGAAGCAGAGGAACCTATCGATAAGAAAGAACGTATTTATAAAACATATTCATTCAAATGGACGTATCCGATTTGTATTACCGGCATCGTACTTGGGTTGTTCTCGATCCTCATTAGCTTTACTATTTTGATGTAGTTTGCAAACACTGCTCCATATGATATAATAATCAGCAAAACATTTTGTTATAAAACTTTAGTTCTTTCATATTAAAAGGGCTCAGTTAACAATAAATTTATATGTATGCGATGATAAAGAAGAGTACATATTGGGGCAATTTCAGAGAGCTTGTGGGTGGTGTGAACAAGTAATTGTACAGTATGGAATGGGCTTTTGAGCACCAAACCGAACCGAAAGTAGTAGGCTTTGGCGTTATATCCAGACGTTATTATGGATCTTGAGAGATTTCACAGCTGTGAAATAATTAGGGTGGTACCGCGGTCCATTCGTCCCTATGTAATTTGGGATGAATGGGCTTTTTTGTATGCCTTCTCTTCCCCATCGCACATTCAATTTTAGGAGGAATTACTTATGTCAGTTATCTTTTCTGGTATTCAGCCAAGCGGAACAATTACACTTGGAAACTATTTAGGAGCTATGAAGCAATTTACAGAGCTTCAAAACGAACACGACTGTTATTTCTGTATTGTAAACCAACATGCGATTACAGTACCTCAAGACCCTGTAGGGCTTCGCAAAAACATCCGCAGTCTTGCTGCGCTATACGTTGCATGCGGCATCGATCCTGAAAAAGCTACTTTATTTGTACAATCAGAAGTACCAGCACACGCTCAACTAGGATGGATTATGCAATCCGTTGCTTACGTTGGAGAATTAGAACGTATGACACAATATAAAGACAAAGCTTCAGGAAGAGATTCAGTTCCAGCTGGATTACTTACATATCCACCATTAATGGCTGCTGATATTTTACTTTACAACACAGAAATCGTGCCTGTTGGTGATGACCAAAAGCAACATATGGAATTAACACGTGATCTAGCAGAGCGTTTCAACAAACGCTTCCGTGAAGTGTTCATAGTTCCTGAAATTCGTATTCCAAAAGTAGGAGCTCGCGTTATGTCATTAACAGAACCTACGAAAAAAATGAGTAAATCTGATCCAAATCCAAAATCAATGATCAGTATGCTTGATGAGCCAAAAACAATCGAAAAGAAAATAAAAAGTGCCGTAACTGACTCTGAAGGCATCGTTAAATTTGATAAAGAGAACAAACCTGGAATCTCTAACTTATTAACAATTTACTCTTCATTCTCAGGAAAAACAGTAGAAGAAATAGAAGCAATGTACGAAGGAAAAGGATACGGCGACTTCAAAGGTGACCTAGCACAAGTAGTCGTAGAAGCAATTCGTCCAATCCAAGACAAATATAACGAACTAATTAACTCCCCAGAACTAGACGAAATTCTAGACAAAGGTGCCGAAAAAGCAAACCGCGTTGCATTCAAACAACTACGCAAAGTAGAAAACGCAATGGGACTAAGCAGAAAACGTAGGTAACATAAAAAGCGGAAGCGGCTCGTTCAGCTCTGACTGGCTAAGGTTCTTTCGCATAAAAGGCGCTTTTTGCCTTCTTATGCGGAAGGTTCTTAGACACGAAGAGCTTGCCGCTGGAGCTAGATTTCACATAAAGCGGAAGCGGCTCGCTTAGAATGTGAGGGGGATGGAGCTCCTGACGTAGAGGCGTTTTTTGCCTCGCAGGAAGGCGCGAAGCCACCGAACATTCTTGCCACCTCCATAAAAAAAACCGCCAATTGGCGGTTTTTTTAATTTACCTTCTGCTCATTTTCCATTTCCCATAACTTTTCAAAAAACGGCTGTCCTTTTACAAGGCGCTCACATAATTGCTCGTGCTTCTCAGACCATCCAGTTTTCGCTTCATCATAAAGTTTAGCCCAAACATCTTCAAACTCCATATGTTGGACCATTCCATACGCTGATGGATCCCACTCTGTGAACCAATAGCGAATTTCAGCTGGATTTTTCGTTGTATGTAATTGATCTAACGCCATAAATAATAATTGTTTTAGCTGTCTTTCTTTACGAGTTAGGCCATTCATAATGAACGGTGATGGTGATAAAATATGATGTTCTTTTTCAATCTCTTCCACTTGGAACTCATACTTTTCTGCTTGCACATTTTCTACCATCTCATATACCATCTGTTCTTGACGAGGTATAAGCCTACTTTTTCTAATTGGCACATTATAGCCAATTGAATCAATCGCAATAATTCCTTTTCCATCTGTAACTACAAAACAATATTCTTGTTGCAAACGTTCGTGATTTTTACGAATATAAGCCTTATGATATACGTCTTCCAATAATTTTTGCGGAAGCTCTAATAATTCGTTCTCGATGTAATGATATAATGTGGCATCTACTTTTAATAATGGCACTTGATCTAATAGCTCAATCGTATCATCTTTCCGCCATTCGTAAAAATGACAAACGTTATACCCATTCTCTTCACCTTCAAACCAATTTACCCATACATCATGTAGATATAACATTCACTACCCCTCACTTCACTACTGTTTGTACCAATCATTATGTTCATTTTTGCTTAATTTTATTCCACTTAAGGAAATATATTCTAATTATTATTTTTTCTTCTATAATATAAAAAAAGCAGGAGGTAACGCTCCTGTTTTTTTATGAAACATGAAATGTATTTGCTTTATTCAATATTTCTTTCGCATCTATAGATAATAAAGACAGTGTATTTTCTCCTTCAAATGCTACACAGTCTTTCACAATATGAAATCCAAGTGCATAGCCAAGCATTTTCGGATACGAGTGCAGTCCATTTAATAAAACATCATGCTCCCTCGTACCTCTCTTTACATCTATTCGTTCTTGTATTGAATTTCTCCAATAATAAATAGCATCTTCTTTTGAAATATAAGTAGTCCATGGTGCACATCTTTTTTCTGTATACCTTTCATACACAGCTTGCTCAGCTAACCCTTCCATAATCATCGTATCAAGTAATGTATACTCTGTTTCCTTCGTCTCAATTTGATGTAATCTACATATATGGTGGTATTCATGCGTTAATAAAGCTTTTAGTTCCTCTACTGAATTACGTCCACATACGAATAAGAAAATAACGTGACGCATAGATAAACCAGCCTTCCCGTTATATTCCTCTTGTACCGTTCGATTATATGAATCTGATAATAAAATAAAGATAGGGACATCTGGACCTTTTAGCCAACTTTTCAATTTTTCATACTCCATGCTAAGTTCTTTCCAAATTTCTTTCTTCTCTAACTCTTTAATTTCCTGCTCCCCCCGCATTACTGGGCGATACATACCTTTAGAGATTAAAAAACGATACAGCCTCTCTTTTGGCAATGGAATATACTTTGTAAATTTCTCACAAAGCTTTTCTGGGCGTCCATAATACAGATGTAACCATTCTGCCGTTTCAACAACCCCCACCCTTCATCCCTCCTTTTCTTATGTATATGCAAAAAAAGAAAGGAACGTAAAGGTGATAAAAAATAAATAAGGTGTCTTTTCGTAGTACTTTACGAAAAGACACCTTATTGTACATATTACTTATATGCTTTAAATACTAATACTGCGTTATGACCACCGAATCCTAATGAATTACTTAATACAGCCCGCACTTCTTGATGTCTCGCTGTATTTGGTACGTAATCTAAATCACATTCTGGATCTGGTGTTTCATAGTTAATCGTCGGAGGAATTACTCCGTCTGTAATTGATTTAATAGAGAAGATCGCTTCAACAGCACCAGCTGCTCCTAATAAATGACCTGTCATTGATTTCGTTGAGCTAATCGCTACTTTATATGCATGCTCACCGAAAGTTTCTTTAATTGCCATCGTTTCATACTTTTCATTTGCATCCGTACTTGTACCATGCGCATTAATGTAATCAATATCTTCTGGCTCTAGACCTGCATCAGCTAAAGCTTGACGCATCGCACGAACTCCGCCTTCACCGCCAGGAGCAGGCATTGTAATATGGAACGCATCACCAGTTGCACCATAACCAGCAATTTCCGCATAAATGTGGGCACCACGTGCTAATGCGTGCTCTAATTCTTCAAGAATAAGAATTCCTGATCCTTCACCCATTACGAAACCACTACGGTTTTTATCAAATGGGCGGCAAGCCGTTGCTGGATCTTCATTGAATGTTAATGCTTTCGCTGAACTAAACCCAGCGAATGCCATGCTTGTTAACGGCGCTTCTGCTCCGCCTGTTATCATCGCATCAGCATCACCGCGCTGAATTACTTTAAACGCATCACCAATTGAGTTTGCTCCAGATGCACAAGCTGTTACAGAGCAAGTATTAATCCCTTTCGCTCCTGTAGCAATCGATACTTGACCTGCTGCCATATCTGGAATCATCATTGGTACGAAGAATGGGCTCACGCGGCGCGGACCTTTTTCAGTAAAAATCTTAAATTGTTCTTCGTATGTTTCCATACCACCAATACCAGAACCAACCCACACACCAATGCGTGGTGCATTTTCTTCTGTAATTTCAAGCTTCGCATCTGCTACTGCCATTTTCGCTGCTGCTACTGCATATTGCGTAAAGCGGTCCATACGGCGCGCTTCTTTTTTATCTATATATTTTTCGACTTCAAAGTCGTTAATTTCTGCTGCTACTTTTGCAGGAATTTGTTCTGAATCTATTCTTGTAAGTCGTCCGATTCCGGATACACCGTTTTTAATGTTTTCCCAAGCTGTTTCAACATCTGTTCCGATCGGTGTAACAGCTCCTAGCCCTGTAATTACGACCCTCTTTTTTTCCATACAAAATACACTCCTTTTTTTCTCTCAGTCCTTATTTACCCCAACGAAGAGCTACTGCTCCCCATGTTAACCCGCCGCCAAAACCAACTAGTATAATTAAATCACCATCTTGAATACGTCCATTTTGCAATTCCTCTACCATTGCAATTGGAATTGAAGAAGCCGATGTATTACCGAACTTTTCAATTGTCATACTCATTTTTTCTTTCGGTAAATTTAATCTTTCTCTTGCAGATTCCATAATACGAATATTCGCTTGATGTGGTACTAAGAAGTCCACATCCTCTTTCGTAAGTCCCGCTTTTTCTAACACGCGAAGACAGGAATCACCAAGTTGGCGAACAGCAAATTTAAAGACTTCTCTGCCGTTCATCATAACATACTCGTCTTGATAAAGATGCTTACCGCCACTTCCGTCCGCTCCTAATTCAAAGGAAAGTACACCTTTTCCTTCCGAAACAGCTCCCATTACGATAGCACCTGCTCCGTCTCCAAATAGTACTGCTGTATTTCGATCGTTCCAGTCTACAATTTTAGATAGTTTGTCACTACCAACTACTAATACATTTTTATAAGTTCCCGTTTGAATAAATTGCTGCGCTGTAATCATTCCGTACATAAAGCCAGCACACGCTGCACTTAAATCCATCGCGGCTGCGTGTTTTGCGCCAATTGCTTCTTGGATTACACAAGCTACTGCTGGGAATGCGCGATCTGGCGTTACTGTTGCCACTAAAATAAGATCGATATCCTCTCCGCTAATCCCAGCATCTTCAAGTGCTTTTTTAGAAGCCTCTACCGCCATATATGAAGTATCTATTGTATCATCGGCAATGCGTCTTTCTGCAATTCCCGTTCTCGTACGAATCCACTCATCAGATGTATCTACGATTTTCTCTAAATCGTGATTTGTGACTACTTTTTCTGGCACATATCTTCCGACCCCTAAAATGCCCACGTTCACATCGCAGCCCTCCATTTTATATCAATTATTATGACTTGGTACTAATTTTAAAACATAAATGTACTTTTGTCTAGAATATATTTCAGCTAAAAAATAAAGACAGCATATTACTAACTTTATTTTTCATTAAAAGAAACAGAAAAATTCCTGTCCTTTCAAAATATAAATTATTCCACACACTTACCCTTACTCCGCTCGATACTAAAAAAAGCCCCAACCGCTTCTATCCACGGTTCGAGCCTCTCTCCCATCAAAAAGAAGATTTTTTATTCTTTATCCGCTTTCCTTCAAAACTAAGGCGTTCTCCTTTAACCTCATCATCCCTCTGTTCTTACCTCGCTCGAGACTAAAAAAGGCCCTTACCGCTTCTACTCACGGCTCGAGCCCCTCTCCCCTCCCAAAAAGAAGGGGTTTTTTTCAGTTTTATTCTTTATCCGCTTTCCCAAGCTCATATGCTTCGCCCATTACTTTCATCAATAGCTCTAACACCGGCTGTGCTTTCTCCATATCAAGCGCAATTCCATTAGAATCTAAAATTGCCTTAGCTTCTGGTAAATGCTTCATTGCGATTTGTAAAAATTGCATACTTTTTTCGTTCATGTAATCTCTTCCTCTCCATTAAAGCTTTTCAATCAATTATCCATACAATAGTTTAACACGTGCGCTACCCTTCGTATAACTCTTTATATTTTTTCATATGTGCCAATTGTTTATTTAAACCGAATTCTACTGGTGTATTTTTTTGAATAGAAATAACCTCTACAGCTTCATCTCTTACTTCCACATTTTTTTTATTTACTTTATCATCTGCATGCAGCAAGGTCATACCTTTTTCCCATAACTCTTCTTTTCCACTAAGTAAATTATATACACCGAGGTGCTTTACATTCATTCCATGTTCCCATAAATATTCACATACATCTTCAATGTAAAGTAAATCGCTTCCTATTTCTCCATTTATACAACGGCACTCTTTTTCATCAAGTTCTGATAAAATAAGCTGATGATACATCATAAACGACGGTTGCCACGGCCCATATAATGTAGGAACTCGATATGCACTATATTGTAATTCGCCTTTTTTCAACCCTTCTTCCACCTTCGAAAATAGACGTTTGTTTTCGGATTCTTCAGTGCTTCCTATTTCAATAGAAGAAATTAGATTTAACTTTACGTTATTTTTTTCACACATCCTTACGATTCGTTTTAAATATTGTAATATGACCCTTTCATTCCGAAATCCACTTTGCTGATTCGGCTCATACAAACAAAAATAAACTGTATCGAAACTCTCTTCCTCTACCGATCGCCATCCGTCTTCATCCCTTATAGAATAGTACGTAAATAACGCATTTCGCCCAATCAACAATAATTTCTCTTCATTAATTTTTGTCATACTATCAAATTCATCAAAATCAAGACCATACACTTCTATTTCTTCTGCAATCATTTTATTTACAAGGTGATAACCTACAAACGTAAGTGCACCTATAATCAGCACGCGTTTCATACCACCAACCCTTTCCCCTTGAAACAAATAGCTCCTCATTTATGTATATGGGAGCTTCACAATTCTTCTTCATATTTTTTAAAGAAATCAGTCGTTTGTCTAACCATTTTATATTTCACATCTTGCAGATGAAATAAAACAGAAGTATCGCATTGATTTAATTGCCTCATTTTCTCGTATTTACGTAACAATTGTTTTCTTCCTCTTTTTTCTTGTGTTGATACGAAAATTTTAACAGGTACACAAGACGGAAGAAGCGCAAATGATTTCTTATTTATTTTTGATTCTAATTCTTCTTCTTTGGAATCATACGCCAAACTTAATTCCTTCACTAATCTTTTGTAAAAAAACTTATGCTCTTTCTCAAACTCCACATATTCTGGTAAATCTAAACACGGATTTAACATAACGACCGAACGTATACATTCAGGGTACTTGTTCATCATCTCCAGTGCTACAAGTGCTCCCATACCATCTGCCATAATGTGCATTTTCGTATTCAATGTCTCTTTTCTTAGAACGACATCATACAAACGTTTTGCTAGACGAACAGCTCGGTCGTTCCCCCAATGCCTTCCGTATAAGTTAGACGAAAAGACTGTGTAACCTTTTTCAATAAGGCCCTGTAAAAAATAAGCTCTCCCTGCATGCTGTGTCCATAAACTTGTACCATTCTCAATAAAATAGTTATAATCTCCTAGGAGCATAACAGAAAATCCATTTGGCTTTTCCGGTAAATAAATTACACATGGTTCTTTTTCTAAGTAAAAAAAACGTTCTGTAATACTCATTTTTCCCCCGCCTTATTTTCTAAACGTATAAAAGTACTCTTTTATAATGTATGAACAGAATGCAAATTTGCGTTGAAAAATCTACAAATATTTTTCTATATTCTTTTTTCAATTGTGTTACAATAAGGACAGATTGAACGAATAGAGGTGTAAAATATGCGTTTCATTTGGGCATTAATTTGGTCGTTCGCGCTTGTACATATGATGAGCTACGTAATCGGCTCTATGACTGGCGGTACATACGATTTTAACCAAGCGTCTATTTTCTCAGTTGTTCTTGCGGTATTAGTATTAGCGATTGCAGCTGCGATTCCAAACGAGCCAGTAGAACAACACTAAAAAGAGTCCGGATTTTATCCGAACTCTTTTTTTAGTTTACATGAACGACTAATTCATTATTCTCAACATCAACAACTACATGACTATTATCAGTAATCGTTCCTGCAATCAATTCTCTCGCTAATTTCGTTTCAACTTGACGCTGTACGTATCGTTTTAACGGACGAGCTCCGTACATCGGATCGAATCCAGCTTCTACAACAAATTCTTTTGCAGATTCCGTCAATTCTAATGATATGTGGCGATCTGCTAAACGCCCTTGTAATTCTTGTACAATCTTATCAACAATATCTTTAATTTCATTCCTTGTAAGAGGTTTGAATAAAATAATTTCATCGACACGGTTTAAGAATTCCGGTCGGAAATGTCCTCTTAATTGTCCCATTACAAGTTCTCTTGACTCTTCTTTAATAGAACCATCTTCTTCTAGCCCTTCTAATAAGTGCGCCGATCCAATATTTGAAGTCATAATAATAACCGTGTTTTTAAAGTCTACTGTACGTCCTTGTGAATCTGTAATGCGTCCATCGTCTAACATTTGTAATAAAATGTTGAATACTTCTGGATGTGCTTTTTCGATTTCATCTAACAAAATAACAGAATACGGTTTACGTCTTACTGCTTCTGTTAATTGTCCGCCTTCTTCATATCCAACATATCCAGGAGGCGCACCAATTAAGCGTGACACTGCGTGTTTCTCCATATACTCAGACATATCGATACGAATCATTTGCTCTTCACTGTCAAATAACGTTTGTGCTAACGTTTTTGCAAGCTCAGTTTTACCAACACCTGTAGGGCCTAAGAAAATGAATGAACCAATTGGACGATTCGGATCTTTAATGCCAGCGCGAGCACGAAGAACTGCGTCTGATACAAGGCTTACCGCTTCCTCTTGACCGATAACACGCTCTGATAAAATTTGTTCAAGACGTAATAATTTCTCACGTTCACCTTCAACGAGTTTTGCGACAGGAATACCAGTCCACCTTGAAACAATGTCTGCAATTTCTTCTTCACTTACTTCCTCGCGTAATAAACGATTCTCTTGTTTATTATGTGCACCCATCTCTTCCGCTTCTTTTAACTCTTTTTCGATAGCTGGAATTTTCCCGTGGCGAAGCTCAGCTGCTTTATTTAAATCGTAATTTCCTTCTGCTTCTTCTAACTCACGGCGCAAACGCTCTAAATGTTCACGTAAGTCACGCACTTTATGAATGTCTTCTTTTTCTTTCTCCCATTTCGCTCTCATACTACTTGCAACTTCTTTTAAATCCGATAATTCACGTTGCAATGTTTTTAGGCGCTCTTGACTACCTAAGTCCTTTTCTTTCCCAAGAGCAGCTTCTTCAATTTCCAGCTGCATAATGCGGCGCGTTACTTCATCTAATTCTGTTGGCATAGAATCAATTTCTGTTCGAATTGTTGCACAAGCTTCATCAACAAGATCAATTGCTTTATCGGGCAAAAAACGATCTGAAATATATCGATCTGATAAAACAGATGCTGCTACAATCGCGCGGTCATGAATATTTACACCGTGATAAATTTCAAAACGCTCTTTTAAACCACGTAAAATGGAAATTGTATCCTCAACAGTTGGCTCTTCTGCTAATACTTGTTGGAAACGTCTTTCTAATGCTGGATCTTTCTCAATATATTTACGGTATTCATCTAATGTCGTTGCCCCGATACAATGCAGTTCACCACGTGCTAGCATTGGTTTTAACATATTTCCTGCATCCATCGCTCCTTCTGTTTTACCAGCACCGACGATTGTATGAAGTTCATCAATGAATAATAAAATGCGGCCTTCACTCTTTTTAATTTCATTTAATACAGCTTGCAGACGCTCTTCAAACTCACCGCGGAATTTTGCTCCGGCCACAAGTGCACTCATATCTAAAGCGAAAATCGTTCTATCTTTTAATCCTTCTGGGACATCTTTTTTCACAATACGCTGTGCTAATCCTTCAACAATTGCTGTTTTACCAACACCTGGTTCCCCGATTAAAACAGGGTTATTTTTCGTTTTACGTGAAAGAATACGGATCACGCGGCGAATTTCACTATCTCTACCAATTACAGGATCAATTTTCCCCGCTCTTACTTCCGCCACTAAATCACGGCCATATTTTTCTAACGCTTCATAAGTTACTTCTGGATTTTGACTAGTCACTCTTTGATTCCCCCGAACTGTCATTAAAGACTGTAATAAGTTATCTTTCGTAATATGAAATTTTGTAAATAATTGATTTATATCGCCTTTTTCTTCAGAAAAAGCAAGTAATACATGTTCGACTGAAATATAGTCATCTTGCAATTTCTCCGCTTCTTTTCCTGCTCTTACAAGCAGTTGTTGCAAAGCACCTGTTACATATAATTTCCCTGCCTCTGCCCCGCTTCCAGTTACAGAAGGCTTTTTCTTAATTAAACTTTCTACACCTTGCTTTAACGCTTCTATATCGACATTCATTTTTTGAAAAATACGTACTGTTAATCCGTCTTGCTGCTCTAATAACGTAAGCAACAGATGAACAGTATCTACTTCTTGATGATGATGAGATACCGCTAAAGATTGAGCACTCATAATCGCTTCCTGTGTTTTCGTTGTCATTTGATTTAAGTCCATCTTTACAGCCCTCCAAATGTTTGACTTTCTTTGACCTTTGATTTGATTATACGCCAACTGACTTTTTTATACAATAATTTTGCTTATGTAGTTCCAACTTATTATTGGAAAAAGAAAAAAGTAACATTCATTTTCCTAATCAAAAAAAGCCGCAATAACGATTGCGGCTTCTGTTACGGTTTTCTTTTATATGTCCACTGACGGTTATGATTTGCGTTCTCTGGAAACCTTTCCCCGGCAGTTAATTTCACCATTTGTGGATCTTTCACCATACTTCCCGTTTCACCAATTTCTACGTAAATGCCATCATTTGGCGCCTTTTGCCCTGAACGAAACCTGCGATTTTGTCCCATTTCCATTCTCCTTCCATGACGTCTTGCCTCATTAGTATATCCATTTTAAAAGAAAGCTTTTCTGTCATGTTTAGGAAACAGTACTACTGTTTATCCATGTACATATATATAATTACACAAGCTTAAGCAGGAATTATTGGTATATTTGTTGAAAAAAAAGAAACCAACCTAAGTTTAGGCCAGTTCCAAAGGAGAGTCAAACATATACGAGAAGATTACATGTTCATTATAAGTCGCATCATCCAAACAATGTAACCCTTTTCACAATTTGTACATAATGAAAGAAACATTGTTTGAACTTTCTAAAAAGATATTGACTTTCCCCTGATTTCCAATGAGAAATAGTAGACACCACAGCGCTTCGCGACGTAAGATGGATATATAGTGAAACTTTCATCTACAGTAGTTTCACCCAGTCTAACCTCTTATTTCTGCATATTAAAAACGGAAATACAGATAGAAACAAAAAAATTATTATAAGAGGTGAAATTATGAATAAACAACATTTAATCGCATTAGACTTAGACGGAACTTTATTAACAGACAACAAAATAATTTCTCCAAGAACGAAAAAAACAATTGCAAAAGCAAAAGAACAAGGTCATATTGTCGTTATTTCAACAGGGCGCCCATTCCGCGCTAGTTACGATTATTATAAAGAACTTAGCCTTAACACACCAATCGTAAACTTTAATGGAGCTTACGTGCATCACCCTCTTGATTCAAGTTGGGGAACACATCACTCTCCTCTTGAACTTTCAACAGCGCAAGAAATCGTCCGAGCTTGCTTTGATTTCGGCGTGAAAAATGTCTATGCTGAAGTCATCGATGATGTGTATGTCCGTGAAATTGATGAAGATAAAAAACATATTTTTGAATTCGGTTCTCCTAAGATTTTCACAGGAGATTTATTAAATACTTTAAACGACCATCCAACTTGCTTATTAATCGATGCACATGACGAGCATTCTGCTGCAATTCGCCAACATTTAACAGATATGCATGCTGAAGTCATCGACCATAGAAAATGGGGTGCACCTTGGCCAATTATTGAAATTGTAAAAAGCGGATTAAATAAAGCTGTCGGATTACAAAAAATTTCAGGCCATTATAATATTCCTAAAGAGCGAATTATCGCTTTTGGTGATGAGGATAACGACTTTGAAATGATCGAATTTGCTGGTCATGGAATCGCAATGGGTAATGCAATTCCTGAATTAAAATCACTCGCAAATCATACGACATTAACGAATGAAGAAGATGGTATCGCTCTATATTTAGAAGAGGTTCTTGGATTGTAATCTAAAAATTCCCTGCTTATAGTTTCTCGCCAAACGCTCATACTATTATTAGACGCAAAAGTCAGCGCGTCAATTGTTTTCAGCTAAATAAAGGGGGTTTTTCGAATGGGTAAAAAGAACAAATCAAAACGTTTTATCCAGCAAGGAGCCGATGCTGTTATGAAGCATGATGCAAGATTCCCGTACAGAGGTACATTAGCTGAGGCAGAAAAAGCGAGAAGTAACTCTTCGTTTGGAGGGGTTTAATGGGAAACTTACTATTCCAACAAGCTAGAGACGCTGTTTCAAGTGCCGTTTCTTGTTCAAGTGGCGCTGAACAACAGGAACTCGTTTATAGAGCAAAAAACTCTTTGCACTCTGCTTATGCAAACTCTTCAACTGCTGAAAAAGTTCAGCTACGTGAAATGCAGGAGCAATTGCAAAACATTACGAATTCGCATTAAAAAAGAGGACCAGCTTTGGTCCTCTTTACTCTTTTCGAAATAACCCAAACACTCCGACCGTTTGCAGTATATTTGTAAATGCACCTGGGTCCACTTGTTTAATAACCCTCTCTAATTCGTACAGCTCGTAACGAGTAATAACAATCATTAACATTTCTTTATTTTCATTTGTATAAGCACCTGTTGCTGGTATAGTTGTAATCCCTCTCACTAAGCGAGAGTGAATCGCTTTTCGCACATCTGCCCCGTTCTTTGTAACAATTAATGCCGTAATCTTCACATGACGGGTATGAATCGCATCAATAATTCTCGTTGATATATACAAAGTGACTAAAGTATATAATGCTTTTTCCCATCCATACACATAGCCAGCAGCGATAATGATAATTGCATTAAAGAAGAAAAAATACGTGCCGATAGGCTTATCTTTTATCTTTGATAAAATCATGGCGATAATATCTAGGCCACCTGTAGAAGCACCCCACTTTAAAGCAACTCCTACCCCAATCGCTGAAATAATACCACCAAAAATCGCATTCAATATAATATCATTCGAAACCGCTCTAACTGGGATAATTTCTAAAAACAAAGTCATAAATATAACACAGAGAAAACTAAAAAACGTAAAAGCCTTTCCAACCTTTTTCCACGCTAAAATAACGACGGGAATATTAAATAAACTAAACAATACACCCGTAGATATATGAATGGATAAAAAGTCACCTAATACTTGCGATAATAATTGAGACAATCCAGCAAAGCCACTCGCATATACTTTCGCTGGTGTTAAAAATAAATTCATCCCAATCGCATTTAATAAACCTGCAATAATCACAACGACTAACTTCTTAATAAGTTCAGTATAATTCAGCTTCAAATCCATTTCTAATCCACCTTTAGTATTCATGAATGCACCGCTATACATAGTCTTTACGAAAAAGGAAATGATAAACATACAACGTTTAGAAATGGAGTTGATACATATGCCACATACGAGCGATAACGACAAAAAAGCACGCGACAATAATGCAAAGCGCACTCAAAAAAATGAACAAGAGCAAAAAAATATTCAGCAAGGAAAACGTGCATATTCTAAGAAAACCGATCACCTTTGATTACATCGTACATCAACGTTAATGTTGATGTACTTTTTTTACATTTTACAGGGAAAAAACATTAAAAATTCACTTCATGTTCACTTCTATATTCTACAATAGCGATAACATATTCGGATGAGGTGTTAGCATGAAAGGAAAAAATACATTCATTATCACTGCACTAATAAGTATATTAATGCTATCTGCTTGCGGACAAAAAAATGACTCGGCCACAATCGCTACAACAACAAACTCAACCATTACGAAGAGCGATTTCGAAAAACAATTGAAAGATCGATACGGAAAAGACATGCTATACGAAATGGTAGCACAAGATGTTATTACTAAAAAATATAAAGTATCTAATGATGCAGTAGATAAAGAAGTAGAAAAAGCAAAAGATCAATATGGAGAACAATTCAAAGCAACACTAGAAAATAATCGTTTAAAAGATGAAGAAGATTTCAAAAATCAAATTAGATTCAAACTTTCATTAAATGAAGCGATTAAACAAAGCGTTACAGAAAAAGATGTGAAAGACCACTATAAACCAGAAATTAAAGCTAGTCACATTTTAGTAAGTGACGAAAATGAAGCGAAAGAAATAAAGAAGAAATTAGATACCGGCACTTCATTTGAAGAATTAGCGAAACAAGAGTCTCAAGATATATTATCAAAAGATAATGGCGGAGACCTCGGATACTTCGGGGCAGGCAAAATGACACCTGAATTTGAAAAAGCTGCCTACAAATTAAAGGTTGGACAAATTAGCAATCCCGTTAAATCACCAAACGGCTATCACATTATTAAACTAACTGATAAAAAAGATTTAAAACCTTACGATAAAGTGAAAGACTCTATACGTAAAGACTTAGAAGAAGAACGTATTGCCGACCCTTCCTTCGGTCAAAAATTATTACAAGATGAATTAAAGAAGGCGAATATTAAAATAAACGATAATGATTTGAAAGATACATTTTCTCATCTTTTTGGGAAAGGGAACTAAAACAAAGCACGATCTTATTTTTTTAAATAAGGTCGTGCTTTTTATTCTTTCATTAATACTTTCAGCTTTTTCTTCAGACTTTTATAATGCCAATTGATGTGATCTAGTTCTATCTCTACTTCAATTAATATATCTATTAAGTCGTCTTTATTTTGCTGAAAGTTCACCATACTCTCAAGCAACTTTTCAAACCTTTGACTACTCTCATATATATCATTTAAATCCGTCGCTAATATTTCACGTTCTTTTTCAGAGGATAATACGGAACGACGGTTTATTAATTGTTCCAGTTCATTATCTTGCACTTCCGTACCTCCGTTTCAATATCTCATCTATTCTTTCTTAATCTCTTGTAACTAAAAGCATACAAAATTCAACTGAAGCTATTAGGGGCACCATACCCAAAAAAGAAAACTGTACATTTAGACATAAAATTGACGCATTTCAATTTATTCCCTGTACGTTAAGGAACTAGTTTGTATATTTGTGGAGATATACGAGACAGGTGTGAATTTAGGGGAATCCAATATTTTCTATTCAAATATGATAGAATGGAAATATATCCAAAAGGAGGAACAACAAATGAACTCAAACACAAAACAGTTTATTTATGATATCCAGCAAAGAAAGAACAATTATATGAAAAATGTATTAATAGCAATACAACACCCTAAAAAAGAGCAATCTGAACAGGTCATTCAAAATATAGTAGAGAAGATGGATATGATGATTAGTTTAGTTACTACTTATATGAGGATTGAATTAGGATCTACGGAAGAATTAGAAGCACTTCAGGAAGAAATCATTCATGCTCAAGCATATATTCAAAAACGAAAATTTGAAGAAACACAGAGATAAAACCCTGTATTTTTATTTGGGCGTCTATGACGCCAATCTGTTATAAATCAAACTAGATGTAATTTGATCATTGTTTTGGCATAATCCATACAATTTGTTGAATACGTACAATATGCGGCACCTTATCTTCAGTGAGCAAATGATCTGGTTTCACATTCTTTAACTTTCCTCTTACATTACCTCTTACAGTTTCAATAACCACATGTTTACCAATTACCGATTGTAATGTCTGATATAAGGTACACTTACCATATCTTGTTCACTAAAAGTCATTTGCCTCTAAATAACTCATTCTATAGGACTCCTTTCTAACTTACATTTTTTCTCTTAATATATGATATAAATCTTATAACTATACTAGAAGGATAATTCATTATAGGAACGAAAATAACATTTTAATAAGGTGCGTTTTCTATTCCTAAATTGCTAAAAAATTATTTATATAAGGTTACTTTTACTAGTTAATAGGTGATTATATAGGGATATTTTGAATGTACATCCAGGCTGTTCCTTTCAAGATATGTATCATTTTAAATACGCCCTTTATTAGAATAGTGCTCATACATTTTTTGAGATTCTTTAGTAATACGTGCGTTAAGTAAAATTGCTAACAATAAAAACACTCCATATTTTCCCCCTGTAGCTCCTATGATAATCACACGACTACAAACAAGCACAATTAATAGGATAAACGAAATAAATACAGTCATAATTCTTTGACATTTCCTCGTATTTTATGCGTTCTTTCCTTGCATCCATCTAAATTATCCATTTCACAATAAAATAAATCCCTACCTTAAAAAGAAAAATCTGTCCATTTAAATAATTAGTTTGTTTTTTTAGCAACTAATGTATATAACATGAAAAGAAATCCTACCAATATTAAGCTTTCCACTATGATAATCCCGACCCTCTCCTTCCTTTTAACCCCCAACACATCAGATGAAAATTATGTATATCCCATATTAACTGCAGCAAACAAAAAGGATCTTCCCTTCTCGTAAAGGCTGATCCTTTTCTTCGTTCATTCAACTATTTTTAGCTATTCTTGATTAATTAGAATAACAGCTGGTCCATCTACACGAATTCCACCAACTTCGATTTTTTCATAAGGCTCAACCGTAATAGAAATGATCCCTTCCCGCTTCTTTAATTCATTACTTAATTCTTTTGTTAACATTTTTTTCATGTGTGCACTCCTTCTTACTGCTTAATTTACTATTGTTATGTAAATGAAATTTAAAATGGTTTCCTGGTCTGGAAACCATTTTTTGTAGTTGACCATATGGTGTTACCAGTTCGTTTATCAATTTTACGTAAAGAAGATAAACAATTACTATTCACTGTCTCAATAGATGTAAGAAACTCTTAAAGATAGCGGTGAGATTGATTGTTTTTTCTTCTAGAAATAATGACTTAGATAGTATATTACCTAAAACAATGAAAGCCCTACCTCTCTTTCATCCTTACGGCTCCTTGTCCGTGCCAGTGTGAATCAGGATTGCAAAAATCAAGTGACTATTTAATCGAGTTATTTGATGAAACTTCGAACGTTCGTAAAAGAAATGTAAAAATAAAAATGGATTAGATTGAAGTAATAACAAAAGAGGTTCCTACTCTAAAAGTGAGTTGAAGAAGTTGAATGTCTTTGAAATGATTTATTTTTAATAATAATCATATTCCCGAAAAATTCAGGATATTTCCGGGGGATGTAATACATTATCTATAATGAACCTTAACCGAAACTTTTTATTTGATTTTCAGTGATCCCTTTAATTAATCCTAGTTCACTAATCAAAAATTCATGTGCGTTATCCAACATTTTTTTTTCGCTTGTATTAAGTGCTTTTTCTTTCTTCATACGCATTAAATCACGTACAACTTCAGCACCTTCTTGTATTTCACCCGTTTTTATTTTGTCCGTGTTCACTTTATACCTTTGTTTCCACGGCAGTAATCTATCTGATTCTCCATGCTGAAAAATGTGTATAATGTGTTTTAATGCAAGTATATCAGTAACTGGGCGTATACTCGAACTTAATATTTTACCCATAGGAATCATGACTTGCATATTACTGATTGACATTTTTATGACATAATACTGTTGTTTTTTCCCTGAGAATTCTTTTTCTTCTATGGCTTCAATTATACCTGCTCCGTGCATTGGATAAACAATGTTATCGCCAATTTGAAACATATAATCCACCTCCATATATGGTAACCTTGTTAAGCTTAACATATATGTGATTTTTTATCAAATATTTAATAATATCATAAATTTATTTTTAGTGTCAATATCTTTTTCTTCAAAAATAAAATTTAGTAAAAACAGCACCAAATTTATAGGGAGCGTGTCGGATTTCGAATAAAGGGAAGGGGGATTTTCCCGCGTATATTCTGAAACCTCTACTAATTAACGTAGATCAGTTTTCCCTTGAAAACGACCAAATCGATCCCGTATTTTTTTCAATCTTGTGTGGTACTCCAAAATCTCAATTCTTGCTTTTTCAGCTAGAGGTGCAATTGGTCGTAAATCTTTTAACCCCCAATAATCAACCACTACATCAAGTACTTGATCAAAATATTGTAGCGGTCCATAGTTAGCTTCTTTTGCAATCACAGCCATTCTATTTTCAAAATCAGGCATGACAGCACCTGGCATTTTAAAATTCATAATTACATTGGCAATATGATAGCAATAATTAGGTTCCAATTCCAAATGTGTTCGAATGACGTCTCGATAAAACGCATAATGAAGAGTTTCATCTTTTGCAAGACGGCGTAATAATGTAGCAAGATCTGGATCGTACTTACTTGCAACCTTAGCTACATTATTGTAAAACACCATCGTTGCAAGTTCTTGTAGCGTCGTATACGTCATTGCTTCGATTGGTGTATGAAAATCAGGCTCAAATCCACCCTCAACGACTGACTTTCTTAATTCATGTATTCGTTTAGGGTTCACACTTCGAGTGAGTAGTAAATATATCTCCAATAAATTCGAATGTTGATCCTCTTCTGAAGTCCAAGTATGAATAAAGTCTGTAATAACAGAAAGGGATCCTTTAAAAGTCGCAGATAAATACGTTGTAAACCATGGTAAATTCACTTCTGTTAATAAAGCTGTTTCGATGGCCGTAATTACACCAGAAGGAAGAGTAACTTGACTTTCATCCCAAGGAACTCTTTTAAAGTCCATTCCCTTATCCCATGGTAAAAACTCATGATAACCCCAGTCTATCTTCTGCGCTCTTATTTTATGTTGTTCATACATTTCTTTTAAACGTGGTTCTAATCGGAAATCTAAATCATTTGTTAGCATCTATAAGTGCCCCCTTTTCTTATCATATAAATAGTCATTCTATTTTTACCCTTAAAATTTTCTACAAATAAATATTACGTTCCTTTTTTTAAAGTCAAACATAATAAATTTGTAACAAAATTCTTTAAGAGCGCTATGTTTTGATATGATTTCTTCATATCAAAAGGGGAACCGTTACATATATTGTCCTCTTTTATAAAAGGAATACTGAGGCATACGATATGTTAGTTAACCTAAATAAAAAAACTATCCTCAGTAAATAGAGAATAACATTCATGGATGAAGATACTCGTCATGTTGTAAATCTTGGTGATTATAAAAAGGTGCATACCCATAAAGAATCGTTTTATAATAAAGATTGATAAACAATTAATCTTTCATGCGTTTTCGCTACTTTCTAATTTTGTTATTAGCAGTAAAAACTTAAAAGATTAATGGCGTTTTATACACACTAACAATTTATTTAGATATAAGATATTAGATTAAGAACTTGGAAAATATATACAGTTGATGAGATAGCCTTAAACGACAATTCCCAACAAAATCACTGTACATTGGCTATGATGAGTTAGACCGAATTTTTGGAAACAGTATACAATACAAAGGAAAGAGGCGATAAACATGCAGTCAACGGAATCGTATATGAAAGAAAGACAACGTAGAGAAAAAATAGAAATAATATTTAATCACAGGGTAAAAGGAGAGAGTTATTTTCACGGTTCTTCCTATCAATGGAAAAACATTGTATATCAAAATTATAATAAGATACAACAAAAAGAGTTGGAAATTGAACAACTCATTTCGAAAATGGAAAAATCAGGAGTTCGTTTTGCGCAGCACCGCTCGCTCATACACTATCCCATCATTGATTTTGTAAAATATATAGCTAAGATTTATAAGGAAACCCTCGAAATACAATAATCATATATAAAGGAAACCTTTATAAAATGTTTATTTTTGAAACTTTGTTAACTAAAAGCCCAAAAACTCATTTTAATATTCTTTTTATTCGAAATAATCTTCGTTCTTGTTATAATAAAAACCATAACGTATTCTAGTCGTTTGTATATCTTCAGATTTTGTGAATTTTATTACACCTTATTTACTTTTTATCTACTTTATAATAAAAAAAGAACTATCTCTTCTCTTAAAAATCAAGAGAAAAAATAGTCCTGTTTCATTTATCTTATTTCTTAAAGTAAGTCCAGCCTTCTTCTTGGTAAATCTTCTCTTCTTTCATCAGTTTACCAAGTGCACGCTTAAAGGCAGCCTTACTCATATTGAAACGTTCTTTAATGTCTTCTGGGTTGCTCTTATCCCAAAACGGCATTGCTCCGCCTCGTTCTTCCATATATGCATAAAGTACTGCTGCATCATCTTCCATTCCTTCTTCTTTACGAGGAAGAAGTGAAATGTTGATTGTACCGTCATCTTTCACGTCAATGATACGGCCTGTTACGCGCTCACCGATGCGGACTTGTTCTTTTCTTTCTGTATGGTGTAAGAAAGCACGGAAATGCTCGTCAGTTAGTATGAATGAACCAACTTGAAGTGAGCGATACACACGTCCATTTACGTTTTTATTACGCATAGATGGCGTTGCATCTACGATAATTTCTTGCATATCACTGTCTCTTGCCGGAAGAGCAATTAAACGATCACGATTCGTTAATTTTAACGTACAATATAATTCGTCGCCTTCTTGAGGCCATACTGGCATATAAATTGGAAACTCATCAAGTGGAATTAGTATATCTTTTGATACACCAATATCAACAAACACACCTAAACTAGGAATAACTTCTACAACCTTTACCCAATTCCAATCATGTGTTGTAATAATTGGTTCCTTCATTGTTGCTGAAATACGATTTTGGTGATCAAGGTATAAGAATACATCAATCGTATCGCCTTCTGCAATTTCTCCAGCTAATTCGTTTTTATGTAGGAAGATTTCTTCCTCTTCGTTTCCAACCATATATCCGATTTCCGTTTCGCGTAAAACAGTTACCTGTTCAATCGATCCTAATTGCAAATACATATTTTTTAATTCCCTTCTATATATATAAAGTTATCTTTTTTATCATTCCAAACAAAAGTTAATTATAACACGATTTTTCCTTTATTTGTCCAACTGCCCAAAATTCACTATAATTAAATAACGACTTTATCTATAGGACTATATTACCCTACGGATGATCCGTCAAAACACTTAAGTTGCAACACTCTATCTAATCGATGTATTTTCCGCTATACTTTAATATGTATATTACATAGCCTATTTAGGTGCATTAAAAGATAGAAATTTATTTGGAGGTGCTAACTATGGCAAAAGAGAGTTCTTTTGACATCGTTTCGAAAGTAGAATTACCTGAAGTAACAAACGCAATTAACATCGCATTAAAGGAAATCCAAAACCGATATGACTTTAAAGGTAGTAAAAGTGATATTAAATTAGAAAAAGAAGTACTTGTTTTAACTTCTGATGACGAATTCAAATTAGACCAAGTAAAAGACGTTCTAATTTCTAAACTTGTAAAACGTAACGTTCCAATTAAAAACTTGGACTACGGAAAAGTTGAAACTGCATCTGGTAACACTGTTCGCCAACGTGCAACTCTGCAACAAGGTATCGATAAAGATAACGCGAAAAAAATCAACAACATCATTAAAGAAATGAAATTAAAAGTGAAAACACAAGTTCAAGATGACCAAGTACGCGTAACAGCGAAAAGCCGTGATGACTTACAAGCAGTAATCGCAGCCGTTCGCAGCGTTGACTTGCCAATCGACGTACAGTTCATTAACTACCGCTAAAAAGAAACCTCCTCTATTCAGAGGAGGTTTTATACTTATTACGAGCAACAATATATTGCTTTATCAAATGATTTTTCTGGAATATACACTTTATCATTTTCAATTTTGTATTTAATATTATTTCTCTTAAGAACCGCTGTATCGACAGAATGAACACTATCGCCCCACTGAACAAATTCCCCATCATCACCGTTAGCCCAAAAATACAAACTTACGAATACGATAAGAAGACAAAAACATAGAGCGAACAACTTCTTTCTCCTCAAATATCTCACCTCATCTTGAACTGTAAACAGACTACCCAAAAGAAGAGTTACTCATTTCCGTTTCTTTTTAACCGTAATTAAAAAAGTAATAAATAATACGTTCACACCAACTATTAAGGAAATAAATAACCAATTCACACCTGTTTCTTCACTAACTTTATACACATTCGACTCTTCGCGCTTTAAAACAAGATAAAACTTTCCGTTTTCTTCTCTTATAATTTCGTCTTCTAACAATCCTCTTAACTCTTGTTTTTCACCAATTGCACTTACAGGTAAGGAAACTTTTTGCGTTTCTTTCGTATTATTAATCGCTACTAATGTTACTTCGTCTTTATACTTTCTTTTTAGTATACTCATTCCATCTTTATCATATAGAAGTTCAAACGTACCGCGTCGTAAAGATGGTCTCGCTTGTCTAAGTTCACCTAGCTTCGTTATATGCTGCATAAACTTTTCATCCGATTTGAAATCCATTAATCGTCTATTATCTGGAGCATCTCCCCCGTCTAATGCGATTTCAGTTCCGTAATAAAAATTCGGTATCCCTGGGGATGTATATAAGTAAGTGAGCGCTAGTTTTAAACGAGACGGCGGGTAATATATATTTTCTTTTGCAATACGCGCAAACCGCTTTGTTTCTTGATTATCTAAAAACGTAGCGAATTCCTCTTCTTTCCCGCTCACATCATATAAAGGTTTCACAGACATATCTACTTTTGAAAATGACTCTACTATTTTTTTATAGTACTCATTATCTCCCTTTGTCATAATGCGAAAATCTTTCTTTACCTTCTGCAAATCCTTTTGCACTTCATCCCAAAAAGTACGCGGCTTTTTTTCACTATGTATCACATAACTTCCGTCTAAATCGACTTCTTTTATCCACCATTTCATCGAGTCTATTAATTGTTGTTCATTTTCTTCATACGGAAATTGAAAGACAACTTTCATTCCTTTTTGATGAGCCTCATTTACAAGTTCTTTCACATCATTTTCTGTTCCGAAATGTTCATTTACTTTTTGAAAGTTTCGAACGCCTAATCCATCATACTTTTCACTTTCAAAAAGCGGAGAAAGCATAATAGTAGTAAATCCCATTTCTTTTATGTAGTCCAATCTTTTTATAATCCCTCTTATATCTCCGCCCTGATACCCTTCTAAATTACCAACGTCTAACTGTTTGTCATTTTTCGGTTCTCCGTTATTGAAGCGATCAATCATAATGGAATATATAACTTCATCTCGCCATTCCCTTTTTTCTTCCGCAAAAGTATGTACTGGTACAAACAAAATAACAGCTAAACAAAAACAAATGAATAGTTCCTTAGTCCATATTTTTTTCACACGCATCCCCCCAAACTCCCAATTGTAAGAATATTATACCAATTTTTAGAGCAAATCGCATACGTTGATTTTATCCCGCTATTTGTGGGCAGTAAGACTCCCACCTCGAAATTCGGCGAGTGCGAGGAAGTTAGGTGGGAGATAACTGCCCGTAAAAGCCCGATTGGTTCAGCTAATAATCAGTGGGGGATGGACAAAACCCCCACTGATTAAAGTTTCACTTTACCCCTCCAAAATACATCATGTTAGGTTTTCTAACATTACTTAAAAAGTTTTCTGAATTTTTAGTTGATTTTTCTTTTTATTTCGAATATGATATGAAACATAACGAATCGATGTTATATTTTCTAACATCATAGGAGGAGAGAGAATGAATACGGGAGATACAGTTTTTATTTTTGTAACGACAGTAATGGTTATGTTGATGACACCAGGATTGGCACTTTTTTATGGAGGTATGGTTCGCAGTAAAAACGTACTCAGCACGACCATGCACAGTTATAGCGCAATGGCTATCGTTTCGATTCAATGGATTGTTATCGGTTATTCTTTATCATTCGGACCAGATTGGCACGGACTTATCGGCAATCTCGATTGGTTCGGTTTAAACGGAGTTACCTACGCACCAAACCCAGACTACTCATCTACTATTCCTCACAATTTATTTATGATGTTCCAACTCATGTTCGCTATTTTAACTCCCGCTTTAATTTCAGGTGCATTCGCTGAAAGAATGCGATTTTCTGCCTTTCTTATTTTTATCCTTCTTTGGACAACAATCGTTTACAATCCTGTCGCTCATTGGGTATGGGGCGTCGGTGGATGGCTGAGAGAACTTGGGGCGCTCGACTTCGCTGGCGGTAATGTCGTTCATATCACATCTGGTGTTGCCGGTCTTGTATTAGCTATTTTCCTAGGAAAACGAAAAAACATAAGCGGTACCTCTCCTCACCATTTACCATTTACAATGTTAGGCGCAGGCTTACTCTGGTTCGGCTGGTTCGGTTTTAACGTCGGTAGTGCATTATCTTTAAATGACGTAGCTTTAGCCGCATTTATTAATACAAATATAGCCGCCGCTGCCTCAGCTCTAACTTGGATGCTTTCCGAATGGTTCTTCCAATCGAAGCCGACTGCGATGGGAGCTGCTTGCGGGGTTGTTTCTGGTTTAGTCGCAATTACGCCAGCTTGCGGATTCGTTACACCTTTCTCCGCTCTTCTTATCGGAGCAATTGGTGGTATATTATGTTTCGGTGCTGTCTTCTTCTTAAAAAACAAATTCGGATACGATGATACACTTGATGCCTTTGGATGCCACGGCATCGGAGGAACTTGGGGCGGTATTGCAACTGGACTATTTGCAACTACTACTGTAAACGGTGATGGCGCTAACGGATTATTTTACGGAAACGCCACTCTCCTTTTCAAACAACTTATAGCAATCGGCGCAACATATGCATTCACGATCATAATGACGTACGCCATCATTAAAGCCATTAACTTCTTCCTCCCTGTTCGCGTCGATGAGCACGAAGAACAAATGGGGCTTGATATTTCGATGCATGGGGAGAAAGCTTACGAGTATACTGAACGAGTAAATTAAATAAAAAGAGATGGAATCTATTAATAGTAGATTCCATCTCTTTTTTATCGCACCGGGCGGCATACCCCACCCTGTATTTTTGTAAATATATCAACGATTTTTTTAATATATCGATCGTTTCTTTCAATATATCGGCGGTTCGACACGATATATCGATTTACCAACAAATTCCGACATAGCGGAAGCCAAGAATACCCCCTAACGCTACAAGTAAAATAAAAAGACGACCGAAAATTCTTCCAGTCGTCTTTCCCTATTTATTTCGGAGCATTTCCTACATATTGCGTAATATCAACATTTAATGCCTGCGCTAAACGCATGCCGTACTCTTGATCTGCACGGAAAAAGTTACAAACAGCTAATAATTTCGTGCGTTCATTTACGTCTTTTAAGTCATTTGTTAAGTTTGCAATTAAGTTATCTTGCTCTTCTTTAGAGAATGAACGGTAGCGTTCACCTGCTTGTTTGAAGTCATTTGGTTTCTCAATTTTTTCACGAGATACGTAGCCTTCTACTTTCATAGTTGAATCGCGGTAAGTTGGATCTTCAACTGGATTTTCAGTATGACGGCTCGGTTCGTAGTTTATTGTAGATGGGTTTTGATCCACTTGCATCGCACCATCACGTTGTTGGTTACGAACAGCTGCGTACGGGCAGTTTACAGGAATTTGTAAATAGTTTGCACCAAGGCGATAACGCTGCGTATCTGGGTAAGAGAATAAACGACCTTGTAATAATTTATCTTCAGATGGTTCAATACCATTTACAGTTGCACTTGGAGTAAACGCCGCTTGTTCTACTTCCGCAAAGAAGTTTTTCGGGTTACGATTTAACGTCATTGTCCCTACTTCAATTAACGGGAAGCGATCTTCTGACCATACTTTCGTTGGATCTAATGGATCGAAGTCTAAAGAATCCGTTTCATCTAGTTGCATTACCTGTACGTGTAAATCCCATTTCGGATAGTTTCCTTTTTCGATTGCATCGAATAAGTCACGAGTTGCATGATTGAAGTCTTTTCCTTGTACTTCTTGCACTTCTTTCGCACTTAAATTACGTACACCTTGCTGTGGCTTCCAGTGATATTTAATGTAAACAATTTTACCTTCTGCATTAATCCATTTAAATGAATGGACACCGAAACCTTCCATTTCGCGATAGTTTGCTGGTGTACCATAATCAGAAAATACCCATGTCATCATATGTGTAGATTCTGGAGTTAACGTCATGAAATCCCAGTAACGATCTGGTGTTTGAACATTTGTATCAGGTGCTGGTTTTAAAGAATGCACCATGTCAGGGAATTTAATTGCGTCACGAATGAAGAAAACTGGTAAATGGTTACCTACGATATCATAGTTTCCTTCTTCTGTATAAAATTTAACAGCGAACCCGCGCGGATCACGAGCTGTCTCTGGAGAACCTTGACCATGAATAACCGTTGAAAAACGAACAAATACAGGCGTTTCAGTTCCTTCATTTTGTAAAAACGCTGCTTTCGTATATTGTTTCATGCTGTTTTTCGTTACGAATACACCGTGAGCACCTGCACCACGTGCATGCACAACACGCTCTGGAATACGTTCACGATCAAAGTGTGCAAGTTTTTCTACTAAATGATAGTCTTCTAACAATACCGGTCCACGGCGACCAGCTGTACGAGAATTTTGGTTGTCTCCAACTGGAGCACCTTGGTTTGTTGTTAAGCGATTATTTGGATTCATCTAGGGGGATCCTCCTCTTTCTTTCACAGTAATAATTATTTATTTAAAATTATTATAAACTAATTATTATTCAAAACTAAATCCTTGTCAACTATTTCCTTCATTTTTTTGGAAACAATTCCAGTTAAACAATCGATAAATACAGATTGTTCATTGGGCATATTCGGTCTAAAATATGCGGCATTTAATTTCTCAGTTACAACTTTACATTCATAATCGTTGTCATATAAAGTGAAACTTTAATCAGTGGGGGGTGTTCATCCCCCACTGATTATTAGCCCGCACCAATCGGGCATTTACGGGCGGTTGATCTCCCACCTAACTTCTTTGCTCCAGCTGAATTTTGAGGTGGCAGTTTTACTGCCCGTTAATGCGGGATAAAACTTCTAAATCGAGCAATGTGTTTTAAACCTAAGTAACAAGCAAATTCATACTCTGTAAACATTTTATTCATTGAATCTGTTAATTTATGCGCCTACTCTTTCGTTATTTTCGCAAGCGGTGAAATTCCACCAATTGCTTTATACCGTTCGATTAACTCTTGGGGCGCTTCTTCAGACGGCTTATGCCCGTGACGAAGGTGAGTATAATACGCCTCTACATCACCTAATGACTCTGGCGTTCCATACACCATCACAAGCAAACCTATTTTCTTCTTCGCCCTCTATATGACAACTCAATTTTTGAAATGAGAATCTTTTTCAAGAACATTTGTTTTCAAGTATAACAAGCAATAATAAATACGTCAAAATAATAATTCTAAATAAATATTATCTATAATATAACTTTGAATTTTATATGATAATTCATTTAATAAAAAAGCAGCTCACAACAATTTGCAAGCCGCCCTTTTCCCTTATTCTTTAATATTCACCCCATACTCTTTAAACCAAACATGAATTTGCGCTAAATGAGCTAAAAGTTGAGGTCCTGTCATTAATTGACCAAACCATGGCGTTCGGAATGCACTTCCGCCCGACTCAATCAACCCGCTCAATTGCTCCTTATCGAACAATTCATGCAAAATTGAGCCTTTATCCGTTAATAAATCTTGGAGCCATACTGTGACTGCTTTCGTATAGTGCGGATTATGTGTTTTCGGATACGGGCTTTTCTTTCGATACAATATATCATTTGGAAGTAATCCTTCTAACGCCTTACGCAATAGACCTTTTTCGCGGTTTTTATACATTTTCATTTCCCAAGGAATATTCCACGCATATTCGACAAGTCGGTGGTCCGCAAATGGAACGCGTACTTCTAAGCTTGCCCCCATACTCATACGGTCTTTTCTGTCTAATAATGTTGTCATAAACCATACCATGTTTAAATAAAATAATTGTCGTCTCTTCGCTTCTAATGGGCTTTCTCCCTCTAAAATAGGAACTTCTTGAATCGATTCTTCATAGCGTTGTTGCACATATTGTTGTAAATTTAATTTATTTCTCCATTCTTTCTTTAGAAGTTGTTCACGCGCTTCTGTAGAACGCATCCACGGAAATGCACTTGATTGTAAATCATCTTCTCTATAAAACCACGGATAACCACCGAATATTTCATCTGCACATTCTCCAGATAATCCGACGACAAAATCTTGTTTTATTTCACGGCAAAACCATAATAATGACGAATCAATATCTGCCATACCAGGCAAATCACGAACGAGTACTGCTTCTGTTAAATACTGTGCTAGTTGTTCATTGGAAATGACGCAGCGATGGTGGATTGTTTGAAATGTCTCTGTCATTAAATTAATAAATGGAGCATCTGAATTCGGCTGAAACGCATTCGCTTTAAAGTATTTTTCGTTATCTTCATAGTCAACAGAATACGTGTGTAATTGCCCTTTTCCTGATCTTTCATACTCTTTTGCAGCTATTGCTGTTATAGCACTTGAATCTACACCGCCTGATAAAAAAGTGCATAGTGGTACGTCAGAAACTAATTGTCTCGTAATCGCATCTTGTAATAAAAAACGAGTTTTCTCTACTGTTTCTTCAAATGAATCTTCATGTTTTTTACTTTCCACATTCCAATATCTCCATATGCATAAACCATCTTTTGAGAACGTCATTGCATGACCCGGGCGCAGTTCTTGAATACCAGCATATATACCGTGACCAGGTGTTCTAGATGGTCCGAGGCCGAATATTTCCGATAATCCTTCTAACGTTACTTCCGCCTTCACATCTGGATGCGCTAGTATCGCTTTTAACTCTGAACCAAATAATAATCGTCCGCTATCATATTTATAAAAAAGCGGTTTTACACCTAATCTATCTCTCGCAATAAAGACTCGTTCATTTTTCTCATCCCATACTGCAAACGCATATATACCGTTTAAATGATCGACACATTCTTCTTTCCATTCAATATAAGAGGCCAATAGTACTTCTGTATCGGAATGCCCTTTAAATGTATAACCTCTTCTTAATAACTCTTTGCGAATATCTTCTGTATTGTAGAGCTCTCCGTTATAACAAATCGCATAACTAGTTTCATCTTTCAAACAAGTCATGGGTTGTTTACCACCTTCAGGATCTACAACGATTAACCGTTTATGCCCAAATGCGACGTTCCCTTTAATCCAAACTTTATTATCATCTGGACCGCGTTTCGCTAGCGTTTCCGCCATCTTCGTCACGATGCCCCTTTCCCCTTCTAATGAGCGTTTATAATCCACCCATCCTGTAATCCCGCACATAAGAATCATCCTTCCTAATCTAATATCTGTTTCTGAACGTGCAGTAATCCCCACCCTATGAGTGCGGATACATAAAAACAACAAACTTGACGATAACTAACTATCCATATATGGAATAGCAGTTTCACAGTGTAAAGCGTGTTTTATTGTATGCCCACCTCTCTTTAGGTGTGTCTAGTTATAAAGAACGTACGAACTGTCCATAACAAGAATAACTATTTCTATAAAAGGAGAAATGAACTATGGTACAACGCAAACATATTTTGTATAACCAACCGCGCGCTCATACAGTCGGTAATGTCGAATATATAAACAATGAATGGGTATTCTTTGATGATGAAAATGATGAAGCCTTTATATTAGAAGATATTATCCAAGATGGATTTGAACTTTTGTATAACAACAATTGGCTACCAGCCCGTTTCTATGAACAAGATGTATTACAAATCGCCAACGAACAGCACCATTTGCAAAACGGGGAAATGATACGAATTCGAAAAAAATTACTTCTTAGCTATCATGAATGGCTTGAAGAGTTACCTGACTCTGTCTTTACATTATTAACCGAATCATTGCAATCGCTTAATTACTCTTTATATGATTGCATGTATTGTCATAATTATTTATCATTCTTACCGAAAGATGAAGCATGCGAAGGAGTAAATATTCTTTTGTTCGATAACGATGAAATGATTTGTACATTGCAACATCATTTCGTACGCCACTCTTCCTCTAATAAAAATATTTTGCGATTTACGAAAGTAAACGGAGAAGAGTTGCATCTCGATGCGACATAAAATAAAAAAACCACCTTATCTCCCAAATATTTGAGAGCATAAGGTGGTTTTATTTTCAATTAAAATACTTGCCAGCCAATCGGTAATTTTAAACCAAGATAAAATACCGCTACAAGTGCGATAACAAATAATCCCCAAAATGCCCCTGTTGCTTTGTTCTTGCTCATTTTCACAAGAACCATTTCCATTCCAGCGATTACTAAAATACCAGCTAACATTTTCATGCCGTACCACATGTGCATGCTACCTGTTGCCGTCTTCACAATACTCATGTACAACATGAAACCTGTCACAATAATGATAATGTACATAAGGCGAAGCCCCATATGTACACCTTTACCTTTTCTTCCTGCTGAATAAAGTGAATACGCAACGAAGAATAAAATTAATCCTAACGCCCATGCTGTAATATGCATATGTACCATCGTATCCCTGCCTCCTCTTTTCACACTTTTTCACTCTATATGATAACATGTTCATTTATTTTCAGGAAATGTTTCGCTTTTTTATATTTAAATGATATAATATTTAGAGTATTTACAAACTTCTTGTAATAACAAAAGGGGGAACAATCATGATTCAAACTAAAGATATTATCGAACTTACAGACACATACGGGGCAAATAACTACCATCCACTTCCAATCGTTATTTCTAAAGCAGAAGGCGTTTGGGTAGAAGATCCTGAAGGAAACCGCTATATGGACTTATTAAGTGCATATTCTGCAGTAAACCAAGGTCATCGTCATCCAAAAATCATTAACGCTTTAATTGACCAAGCTAATCGAGTTACGTTAACTTCTCGTGCTTTCCATAGCGATCAATTAGGTCCTTGGTACGAAAAAGTTGCGAAACTAACAAATAAAAATATGGTACTTCCTATGAATACAGGCGCAGAGGCTGTTGAAACTGCAATTAAAACAGCTCGTCGCTGGGCTTACGATGTGAAAAAGGTAGAGGCAAACCGTGCAGAAATCATCGTTTGTGAAGATAACTTCCACGGACGTACAATGGGTGCTGTTTCTATGTCATCAAACGAAGAGTACAAGCGCGGCTTCGGTCCAATGCTTCCTGGCATTATTGTAATTCCTTACGGTGATTTAGAAGCGTTAAAAGCTGCGATTACACCAAATACAGCTGCATTCATTTTAGAGCCAATTCAAGGTGAAGCAGGAATTAACATTCCACCAGCTGGTTTCTTACAAGAAGCTTTTGAAGTATGTAAAAAAGAAAACGTTTTATTCGTAGCAGATGAAATCCAAACAGGCTTAGGTCGTACTGGTAAAGTATTTGCTTGCGACTGGGACAATGTAACTCCTGACATGTACATACTTGGTAAAGCACTTGGCGGCGGCGTATTCCCAATCTCTTGTGTTGCAGCAAACAGCGACATTTTAGGCGTATTCGAGCCAGGTTCTCACGGTTCTACATTCGGTGGTAACCCACTTGCATGTGCTGTTTCTATCGCAGCTCTTGAAGTATTAGAAGAAGAAAAATTAACAGAGCGTTCTCTTCAATTAGGAGAAAAACTAGTTGGGCAATTAAAAGAAATTGATAACCCAATGATTACTGATATTCGCGGTAAAGGTTTATTCATCGGTATCGAATTAAACGAGGCAGCTCGTCCTTACTGTGAACAACTAAAAGCAGCTGGGCTATTATGTAAAGAAACACACGAAAACGTAATTCGTATTGCACCACCTCTAGTAATCTCTGAAGAAGACTTAGAGTGGGCATTCCAAAAAATTAAAGCTGTACTATCTTAATCATAGTGAGGTTGTCCTAAATATAGGACAACCTCTTTCTTTTTTTAGTAATTTACCGTAAAATAAAATTGAATATTCTGTTTTTAGTTAAAAAGGGGGTAACTGTATGCTTTTGAAATACGGTAAACACATTAACCATTTAGCTACAATTTTTATTTCTATGACATTCATCGGCTTCATATTATCTACAACTCTACTCAGTCATTATTCAACTCCTAATACATTCACACTACTTAAAGCATCATTTTGGGCTGCTGTTTTCCTTACAGTTATCGGTTTTGGCCGTGAGAGAAGCGCACTTGCAGTTATGCTAATTGGAATTTGCACTTTAGCATTAATCGGATTGTATATTTTCGCCATTATAGATTACTCCGTTAATCCACGCCCATAGAAAAGAGCTATCTTTTCACAAGATAGCTCTTTTTTTCATTTCACTATATTTCTTAGCGTACCAATTCCCTCTACTGTAACAACAACTTCATCACCAGCATGCAAAAACTTCGGTGGTGTAAAACCTTTACCAACACCAGCTGGTGTCCCTGTTGCAATGATATCTCCTGGTTCTAATGTCATACCTTTACTTATAGTTGAAATAATTTCTTCTACTGAAAAAATCATTTCTCTCGTATTTGAAGTTTGCCTTACTTCTCCATTTACCACTGTTTCAATGTGTAATGCATTCGGCGTTCTAACCATCGATTTATGAATTAAATACGGTCCCATTGGACAAAATGTATCGAAACTTTTCCCTAGGAAAAATTGTTTATGTTTTCTTTGAATATCCCGAGCAGTTACATCATTTATAACTGTATATCCAAAAACATGATCAAGAGCTTTTTCTATTTTTATTTGTTTCCCTCGCTTACCGATAACGATTGCTAGTTCACCTTCGTAATCAAGTTCATTCGTTGCGTGAGGGTGACCATTAATTTGCTCATCAATTCCGATCACTGTTGTTGGCGCCTTTGTAAAAATCATTATATTTTCAGGGATAGACTCTACTCCGCCCATTTCTACCGCATGCTCACGATAGTTCTTTCCAACGCAAAGAATATTTTTTCTCGGCCTTGGAATCGGTGCTAATATTTTCACCTCTGCTAACGGATAATACGCCGATCCCGCATTTTCCTTCGCCCAATTTACAATGTCGCACACCTTCTCAAGACATTCGCTTCCTCTTTCAATACACTCTAACATGGTAATTGGGATCGTAACCTTTTCCCCTTTTTGTCTTTGCGCTTCTCTTAAATGTAATACTTTTTCTTCCTCTTCATCCACAATACCTACAAATACCTTTTCTTCTTTCTTCGCCGTTACAAAACGCAACATTTCCACTCTCCATCCTAAAACTCATACCCTTTAATTGTATTCGCATCCTTAAGAAAAAAACCTTCTCACGCACGCTAATTTTTACAATATTCCTCCCTTCTTACATTCGTTCCTCACCCTTCATTTGACATAAAATGTAGAAATTATACTTTTTTTGGCGAAGGTGTTTCTTTTTTATGGGATTTTTGTATAATATGTACTACATATATACATAAAATTTATTGAGAGATGGAGCCGATTTCAATGTTTGAGCAAGCTATCGAAAAAAAACGCGAAAAAATGATCTATTTTGCTGAACGCTACGGAATGACTTCTCAAAAAACAGTAGATTGTAGCCAAGAACTGGACAGGCTCTTAAATGTTGTTTGGCCTATACATACAGATTGCACACACACTCAAATGTTCGAAACACATACGCAATAACGTATGTGTTTCTTTTATTTCAAAAAAGGACACATTTTATTGAAAACGCCCATACAATAGTAGAAAAGAAAATTTTAAAAATGAAAGGTGTTTTGTATGCCAGCTATGGTCGGACATATTCGTATCGTTAATATTGGATCAAGTGGTATTTTTCATATTGGAGATGTATTTGCGATTAGGCCTATTAGTTATTCACGCGCTTTTGCCGGAGCCGGTTCATTTAACGTTGGGGATAACGTCTCTGTCTACAATTATCAAAGCTCAACGACTGTCAATGATTCAGATGTAATTGATCAAGCAATAATCGGTTCGAGCTAAAGGAGGCGATTGCATTGAATTTTTATGTGAACCAAAGTATCATCATTAACAGCATTAGAATCGATAGCATTACGACCTCTTCCGTTTTTCAAATTGGAACTGCAGGTAGTATTAAGGCTCTTTCTAAATTCTCAAATTCTGGCGGATTTACAGAACCTCTTCGCCCTTTAAGTGCGAAAGGACAAATTATTTCTATTAAACCTTCAACTAGTTCTTCTTAGACCATCCTTATCATAAATATATAGCATTAATATACCCTCCCTATTGAAAAGGAGGTTTCACAAAATGAATCAAGATATATACACTTACCTACACCAACTTCAGCAAGCTCTCCAAATACAGCAGCAAACTATTCTAAACCTTGAAGAGCAAGTTCGCCTACTACAAGAAGAGCTTAATGAATTAAAAAGTCGTCCCTCCTCTTCTATAGGAAAAGTGGAATATAAATTCGATCAATTAAAAGTAGAAAATTTAAACGGCACTTTAAATATTGGCTTGAATCCATTTTCAACAAAAGAGCAACAAATTGAAGATTTTCAAGTAGATACAGAAACACTAAAAGTAAATCCTGAAACAGAAATAAATCCAGACTTTTATCAAGGTATCCTTCAAGAAATGCATCGCTATTTAGATGAAGAAGCATATAGTCGAATTCTCCATTTTGAACAAGAAGAGAGAACGCCGCTTGATGAGATGTATCGACAAATGATGGTGGATGACATAAAAAAACAGATGGAACATAGACTTCCGTATTATTTGTCACAAGTTCAATCGTATGAGGGTATTTCCACAGATCCCGATTATTTACGAGACGTCATTATTCAAGCGATGAAACAAGATATTGACAAAGCCTTCCTTTCCTTTATTCAACACATACCGGGCAATTTCCGAAAGGAGTAAGTATGTATGAATTTAAATGTTGTGAACCGTGAGTTAAAAGTAGGACAGATTAAAATGAACGGGGTTTCTTCTTCCGCATTATTTTTAATTGGAGATGCTAACCTTCTCATCCTTTCTTCTATTCTTGATACGCCATTCGAATCCGTTACAGAGGGGCCATTTGTACCATTAGTAACAGATGTCCCTCCGACTCCAGGTTGAGGAGAGGAAAAATTATGCTCCGTCATACTTCAATTGTACAAAATGTTTCTATCGTTTCTATGGGTGTTGCAGCCGTCTTCCAGGTCGGGGATGCTAATCAAATAGAATTAAAAAATAGAGCACTTATCGTTCACCGAGAAATCCCTTGTTATATAAAAGGTGAAGGTCGTTTTGATGCGTTTGAAATCTTTACAGATGAATACATTACAATTCCAAAGCGAACAACAGATGTAAAAATGAATATTGTAAATGAGTGCCCTTTTATTGAAGTAAATGATGTTCACTTGCGAACAATTTTAAATTCCGCGTGCTTCCAAATCGGCAATGTTGACTATGTTTTTAATAATTCTCGTACGCTACAAATCCGCCAATTTATTACTGATGAACCTTCCTCTAAATAATTCATATAGTAATTAAAAAGCTTAGCAAAGTAGGTGGATGGTATGCCTTCGGTTGTAGGAAATCTTGTCGTTCAAAACAGTAACGGCTCTTTCAACTTAGGAGATTTTTATAACGTGTCTCCGAAAGAAAATACGAAAGCTTATAACGGGTCTGGGGCTTCCAATGTCGGATTTGTCGTTAACACTTTTAGCGGCGTTAGTGCAACAAATACATTCGATTCGGATGTTGCAGACCAAGATCAAATTGGAACAGCGTAAAAAAAGCATTAGCTCTTCTTGTATAGAGCTAATGCTTTTCCTTCTGTTTTTTAACATCTTACATATTTACGTTTGAATCCCAGTCTTCCTCTATCAAGTTCTTTATGAATACTTTCGTAAGCATTTAGAAAACTGCTTTTCTTGTTGCCCCGTTTTAGTTCTACTATGCCTACTTCCTTTGCGGTTTCAACTGCCTTTTCATGTAGTGGCACATATGAAATCCCCACAGTATTTAGAAAATTATTCATAGCGGATTTCGTTCGTTCTGGCGCATCGTGAATTGTATTTTTCACAACTTCTAGCATATTGGCAATCTTACCTTCGGAAAATTCATTGTCTTTTCGATTCCCTAAAAGCCAGCAGTAGCAACTCCAGCCCGCTGACATTCTTAGTTCGTCACCACTTGCAATCCATTTATCAGCAACGTCTTGTGCAAAATCTGATTCTGATAAAGTTACTGCCACCACATAATCGGACAGCATATAAAAGTACGCCCCATCCATCCAACGATCAAAATCCGATTCATTCATAGTTTTTGGGTCTGCAATAATGCCTGCAAAGTACATTGCATCGTAGTTACCTGTGGCATACAGCTCTTCAGCTAAACTTTGATTTATTTTTATTTTCTTTGCGATTGGTTTCATAGCACCTGTAGCTACGCCAAAAAGTGGATCCTTTGCACCATTAGATATGTATATTTTTTTAGTTCGTTCCTTACCGAGAGTTTCAAGCTCTTGCATTACTGTTTCAAAATCCATCGTGTTGCACTTCCTTCCTTAATATTAACAATCAATTCGCTTATCTTCTTTATCAAGTTCTCTACACTTCATAAATTCATCTTTTAAAGCGTTTTGTCCATCGATTTACGATTTTCAAAATGGGATTTCGTTATACGCGTTTATCGAGCTTATTAATACCGATTATATAAACTAATCATTAGTGAAGGTGCAACTCCCCACTAATGATTAGTTTTTCTTTATTTAAATGATAATCCCTTATTCTCTAAAGCCGTTCTCAATTTAGGTAAAGATGCTGGCCCTATACCGTGCAGTTTTAAAATTTCTTTTTCACTATACTTTGAAAGTTCTTCTAAAGTATGAATTCCATGGTGCTCTAACGCTCGTCTTGCTGGTGCTGAAAGAAGAGAAAGAAAGCCTTCTTTTGGCTTTCTCTCTTTCTCACAGGTTGGGCAAGTTGGACAATCGCTACTTTTGTAGTACTCGTGTCCTTGATCACAAGTTCTTAACGTCGCCATACTCCATAACCCCTCTCTAAGCTCTATTCCTCAATATTTACAACATGATTCCCATCAAAGAAGTATAAACATTTCTCTTTCACAGGATGTTTTAAGCTTTTCTCGAGTGCTTTTGCATATAGTGAAAGCTGCACTTTGTATCGGTCTTCTAAAGTTGGTTTCGCTTGATCAAATCCGCCTGGGAACTTCCCTTCAATCGTATCTGTCTTAAAGTCGATTAAAGTAATTCCGTCTTCCTCTTCAATCATGCAGTCGATAACCCCTTGGACAAGTATCGATTCGCCTTTCTTCCCTTGCCAATCTTGATATGCTTCTTCTGCTGAAAGCATCATCGTAAATGGTACTTCACGTTCAACACTTTTTGCTGCTAATACCCTTTTACCTAAGTCACTGTCAAAGAATGAAATTATTTTTTCAATCGCTATTTCTTCAGCTTGTTCAAATGTTAATAGTTCTTTATTTACCATTCTTGCAATTTGCTCTTGAAGAACTTCAATCGTAATTGGTTTCTTCAAATCTACATGCTGCATAACGGCATGGACTGCTGTCCCTCGCTCTGCGTATGTTAGCCCTTTTTTCTCCATAAAGCGCGGACGTGTTTTAATTGGTGCACGGAGTTTCTTAATAAAGGCGTTATCGCTACCTTCTTCAGATTGATAATTTCTCTTTATTTCTGTAACAGACTGTTTCGCACGGTGAGATGTTGCGTCCTCATACCCGTATTTCCACATTAATCTGTCGTACACTTCTTCTTTCCGTTCACTTTCTAACGGAACAGCTTTTTTATCGCGAAGCGCTTCTAATAACTCTTGTTTCTCTTCTTGAACTGGTTCTGGTGCAAGTAGATCTTTTCCTTCAACAACTTCTACTTTCCAGCTAGCACTATATTCATAAATTTCGACTGGAATATTTCCTTGTCCTAATTCAAGAAGCATTTCACTATCACGGTGTCTATATAAGGAAGGTGCAATCCAATCTAAATAACATGACGCTCCGGCACGTATATGATCTGGTAATAACCATTCACTATGCTCTCTTGCATCGAGCCATTTTTCCATTTCTTTATTGGCATCCTTAACTGTTCCAATTAAAATTAACTTCTCTTTTGCACGCGTTAACGCTACGTATAATACGCGCATTTCTTCCGCAATTAATTCCATCTTCATTTTACGCTTAATCGCTAGTTGCGATAATGTCGTATATTTAATTCGTTTACGAGGATCGATAAATTGTGAACCAAAACCGAAATCTTTATGAAGTAAGAAACGCTTCATTAAATCTTGTGTATTAAAACGGCGACCAAGTCCAGCTACAAATACGACTGGGAACTCTAGCCCTTTACTTTTATGAATCGTCATAATGCGAACAACGTCTTCTTGTTCACCAAGAGCTCTCGCCGTTCCCATGTCATCTCCGCGTTCTAAAATACGCTCAATAAAGCGTAAGAAGCGGAATAATCCTCTAAACGATGTTGCTTCATATTGTCTCGCGCGGTCATATAATACGCGTAAGTTTGCCTGCCTTTGCTTTCCGGCTGGTAAACCGCCGACAAAGTCGTAATAGCCTGTCTCACCGTACACTTTCCAAATTAAATCGGAAAGAGATTGTTGACGCGCAAATTCACGCCATCCTTGCAGTAATTTATAAAACCACTCTAATTTATCATGCAGTTCTTGTTCTTCTTCAAGCGGCGCTCCTTTTAAGAATGAGCTCATTACTTCATAAAACGAGCCTTTCTTTCCGTGAGCACGAAGCGTCGCAAGTTCTTCGTCATTTAGTCCAACGATCGGTGAACGAAGTACAGCTGCAAGCGGAATATCTTGCATCGGATTATCAATAACGCGGAATACGTTCATCATAATATTTACTTCTGTCGCTTCAAAGTAACCAGTCGCAAGGTCAGCATATACCGGAATTCCTTGTAATTTTAACTCTTCCATAATTTGCGGTGCCCATGGCATGGAGCGAAGTAAAATAACGAAATCACGGTATTGTACAGGGCGCATACTATCAGTTTTACGATCATACACTTCATAATCTGAATCAACCATCGCTTTAATACGCTGCGCCATAAGACGAGCTTCAAGCTGCGCTTTTTCTACTTCTGCACCTTCTTCACCGTCTTGCACTTCTTCCTCAGTTTGCTGAATGCATAGTAGTTCTGCCGCTACATCTTCACCTTCTGGATAGCTAGCACCTAGCTTTAATTCAGCGTCAGCATCATAATCGATTTCTCCGACTTCTTCGCCCATAATTTGTTTGAAGATAAAGTTCGTACCAGCTAGCACTTCATGACGGCTACGGAAGTTTTTCGCTAAGTCAATCTTCATTCCGCCGCCCAATCCTTCTTGTGTGAAACGTTTATATTTTCCTAAGAATAAACCAGGCTCTGCTAGTCGGAAACGATAGATTGACTGTTTTACGTCACCAACCATGAACAAGTTTCCTTCACTCTCGGAATCTTTCGTTACGAATTTAATAATTGATTCCTGTACGAAGTTCGTATCTTGATATTCATCGACTAGTACTTCAGCAAATTTATTACGATATTGAAGTGCTACTGCTGACGGCTTCATTTCACCGTCTTCACTTTGCTCACTTAAAATTTGCAAACAGAAATGCTCTAAATCTGTGAAATCGACCATTCCTTTATCTCGCTTAATCGCTTGGAAACGCTCTGTAAATACTTTTACAAGCTTCACGAGTTTTTCTAATACAGGATGCATATCTTGAAAATCTCGTAAGAAACTTTCAGGTCTGCGGCTAAATAGCTCTTCTTGTAATTTCTTTACTTCATCTTTCGCTTTATTACGAAGAGAATCCACTTGTTTTACAACATCTTCGTTGTAATCACTTTTCTTAATACGCTTTAGCGTTTGCCACGATACATTTTGCATCGCTTCATAAACGCTTGTCCACGACCCGCGAGCTGCTGCTGATAACGTTCCAAGTAAAGCTAAATCCGCTTGTAAAGTTTCGGCGCGAGGCGCTGGACCATCAGGAAGCATTGCGAGTTCAGTCGCTTTACGAATATGCTCTTCCGCTGTTTCAAGCTGAAACTTCACATCTTCTAATAAGTAAGAAGCGTACACTAAATCTTCAATCGTCTTTCCTTCAACGTCGTATGCTTCTACTAATTTATCAAGCCACTTCTCCGGATTTGGATGCGCTCTTGATTCTGTATGAAGCGCTAAAATCATTCGTTGTAAGTCATCGTCACTACGGTCACTCGTATAACGATCAACTAATTCAAAGAAAATACTATTATCTTCGATTCCATATTCTTCTTCTAATATGTCATCTAGCACTTCTTCTTTTAATAACTCATTTTCTGTTTGGTTCCCAATACGAAAACGAGGATCGACATCAAGCATGTAATAATATCCTCTAATAACTTGTAAACAAAATGAATGAATGGTAGAAATGGAAGCTTTATTTAATAAGCTAAGCTGCTTTCTTATATGCTGTGAACCTGGCCCATCAATTAATACTTTTTCTAACGCTTCCCCAATTCGATTTTTCATTTCTTGCGCCGCTGCATTCGTAAATGTTACAACGAGCAGGCGGTCGACATCGACTGGATTTTCCTCACTTATAATCTTTTTAATAATACGTTCAACTAATACCGCTGTTTTCCCTGACCCAGCTGCCGCTGCGACTAAAATATCACGTCCGTTCGCTACAACCGCTTTCCACTGGTCATCTGTCCACTGACTACCTTCTGGTTTCTGAGGCCAATTTTCTATCATTCTCCGCCAACCTCCTCTCTAATTTTCTCCATCGCTTCGCTATCTTTCATATCTTTTAACGTACGGAATTGATTATCTTCAAGTGATTCATCAAATTGACAAACAGATTTGAAGTTACAGAACGTACATGCCGCTTTATTCCCCTTTTTGTAAGGAGCAATATCGATAACACCTTCTGTAATGTCTTTTCCGATATTTTCAAAAGAGTGGTGCACATATTTTTGAAGTACGTTAAACTCTTGTTCACTTGCAATGCTAGAACGCGCACTAAAACTACCATCTTTTTTCAAACCAGCAGAAATAATATCAGAGCTTCCTGTTGAAAGTTTATTATCCATCAAACGCACAACGTCAGCATCTCCTAGTACGAGCCCTTTCATTTTAAATTTCTTTAAAATTTCTTTCTCAATTTCTTCTTCAGATGCATCGCCTTTCATCTCAACAATCGGGTTATGAATATGGAAATACAATACACCCGCCGGTGATGCAGTACTGCCCTTTTTCATCCACGTATGTGCATTTGAAGTAACAACATCTAAATACGTTAACATTTGAAGTGCGAGTCCGTAATACACTTCTGTTAAATCTAACGCTTTCGAACTCGATTTATAATCAATAATACGAAGGAACGTACCACTCTCATCTTCCGCCTTATCAACACGGTCAATACGGCCAACTACTTCCATCTTCACACCATTTGGCAACGCAAATTCCATTGGCGGAAGTGATCCAGTACCACCCATACCGAACGGTACTTCTAAATCAACTGGTACAAAGCCACTCGACTTCGCATGTTCACGAAGAATAAGTGATGTACGGAAAATGATTTGTTGTAGTTTTTGTTTTAAATAGAAATGACGGTTTGAACTTAATAAAATTTGTCTTTGTAATAATGGTGCAATTTCTTCTATTACTAAAGCAGAAAGGTGCTCACACTCTTTTATTGATAAATCTGCCCAAGTACGATTTTCACGTAATAGCTTGTCTGCAATTCTCTTCAGCGCCGCATGGAATAGTTCACCGATATCTGGCGCATCAAGTTTGAAAATATCACGCTCTCTTAGCGATAAACCGTGCTGAGCAAAATGAGCGTACGCACAGCGATTAAATAGTTCCATACGAGAAACGCTTCCCTTAATTGTATCTCCATATAAATCCCTACTTACATCTGTGCTTAGTTTCTGTGCACGATTTCGGTAGAATAAACTCGATAACACGCGGCTACTTTTTTGCTTCCATTCATCTGAAGTAACGTAGAAGTTATATACGTCCCACCAAAAGTCTAAATTGCCTTCAAATCCGTAACGCTTCCACGTTTGCAGTTGCTGCATGACGTAAGACAAAGTTACTTCTGGCGTTGCTACATATGAGATTTGTTCCGAACGCGATAAGTCATTTACATCATTCGTAATAAACGATTCTTTCACATCAGGGAACATTCTTTTTATTTTCTTAATAAAACTAGAAGCAAGTAACGTCTTTCCTTCTTCATCCGCAAGCGGACAGGAAATGTATAACTTCTCAGATGCTCTCGTCACCATTTGATACATAACGAACTGTTCTTCTAATAAAGTTTGTCTCGTCGTTGGTGCTAATTCGATACCTGCAGCGGTGAGAACATTTCTTTCCTCATCAGAAAGCATACCTTCATCCATAGGTGCTGCTGGAATCACGCCTTCATTTACGCCAATAATGAACGTCGCTTTAATATCTGATAATCTAGAATGATCAATATTAGCAACTAACACTTGATCTAGTGACGGCGGAATGTTCGCAAATTGAAGTGCCTCAAGACCTGTCGTCATTACATCAGTAAACATAGACAGGGACATCTTCTCTTCGCCAAGCATCTCAACGAACGTATCAAGAAGGCTCATCACTTCTTCCCATACTTGCTCATGGTCTGTCGCAAATAAGAAATCTCCGCTTTCTTCTGCACGAATACGTAATGCTTCTAGTTTTTTCGGAACGTCAAGCTCCTCTAAAAATAAATATACCGCTTCGCACATTTGCATAACTGTTCCAGCACGCTTCAGTCTTTTCTGCATACGAATAACTGGCGTTCTTACAACGTCGCGAAGTCGATTTATTCTCGCTTCCATTTCACGCTCACTGTCTGTTATCATTTCGCTCGCATCATCAAGAGAACGATAACGACGATACATCCACGGATCTTCAGAAGTCCATCTCTTCCCTTGTACACCGTACGCTAAACAGTAGTTTTCGAACTCATCCATCTCTTCGCGCATCGCTTCTTTTCTTACGTCTAGTGGATATAAAAGTTCTGTTTTCACACAGCGGAACACTGCATCATAACGCCAATTTCCGCTAATAATCTCTAAAGCCGAACGAATACATTCTACTAGCGGATGATGTGACATCGGGCGTTTTTCATCGATGAAATGCGGGATATTATAATCCGTAAATAACGTTCGCATTACATCGTAATAACTTTCTCCGTTACGAAGAAGGACTGCGATATCTCGGTAACGATATTCTTCATTCGCCACAAGTCTTCGAATTTCACGAGCAACACCTTCTACTTCAGCTCGTAAATTAGCTGCTGTACTAATTGTCACACTCGCTTCACCGTGAAACTTTTCATTTGGACGCGCTTCGTAATGCATTTCTAAATGTGCCAATGCTTGCGAATGAAAACGCGGCTGTTTCATAAGTGGAATTGTTTTTTCAACCTCTATTTTCTCTTCACGCGCTACTTGTTTTATTCTTTCATACGTTAACGTCGTTTCATAAAATAAATCCAGTTCATTCACTGGCTGCGCTAACGTTTTTTCATCTATCGTTAATGTTATTGTTACTCTAGTCCCTAATCTCATTAGCCCTCTAACAATTTCTAGCTCTTGAGGAGAAAATGAATGGAATCCATCTATATAAATTTCCGCGCCTTTTACATACTCAGAGTCTGAAAGCTTCTCAATTAATAATTGTAAGTAGTCTTCTGAATCTAAATACTTTCCGATTAAAGCACGTTCAAAATCATCATATAATAACTGTAAATCATACACTTTATTCGCTAGTAGCTTTTGCTCTGCACTACTGCTATGCGTATCTAATTGTTGCCACATTTCATATACGTTAGACGGCGTCACATTGTAACGTTTAAACTCCGCAATCATACTACCAAGATGTTCAAAGAAGCCATTTTGCTCCGCTGCTTTTTGAAACACAGATAGTCCATCTTTACGAGATTCTACAATTTTACGAAGCAACATATGTACACCAGCTTCATCAATATGAAGACGACTCGCTCCACCAACTTCTTGCAGCACCTTCCACGCTAATCGTGAAAAACTAAAAACTTGTGCCCGAATAGAACCTCTTACATCTTCGCTCCCAATTAACGCCTGCTGCGTTTGGAATGTCATCTGTTCTGGCACAAGATATAATATTGTTTTCCCTCTTGGGCGCTGCTTTAACTCTTCTTGCACTTCGTGTAAACAAAGTGTACTTTTTCCACTTCCAGCTCTACCAATCACAAATCGAAGTGACATGTAACCCCACCTTTCACTTACATAACGAACGTTAGTTTGCTACTATAATTGTATTATAGGACGATTAAAAAGACAAACTTGTATAATGACGGTATCCTACATCAAAGCCGAATATTTCAAGTTTTTATTTTAGTCACATCTAAACATAAAAATACAACCACTAACATACTTAATTGCATAGAAAAAGCTGCTCACATAAGCAGCTTTTTCTATGTAATATTTCTTACTCCACTTTAGACAATATATTTTGTTGAAAAGCTCTTTCTTCCTCATCTTTATATCCACCTGATACAACTTCTTGAATATCGTCATGGTTAAATAAATAAGTAAAATCAGGGCTAATATAGCCCTCTGGGTAAAAACATCCCATATAGTCAAATTTTTTCACCTTATCTGTTTCTACTTGCTGTTTACGTCCATAAATCATGAGTTTTTTGTTCCTTCTTTTAAGATTACAATAGAGCCTATAGGTAGAAGATGTGAATTCATTTCCTTCTTCTTTCCTTTCTTGTAAGATTCGATTTTTGTTGAGCCTGTGTCATTTTTGAATGTCCTGTAATAATAAAGTGTTTTTTAAAATCAAAATAAAAGTAAACATGGACACTCGCAAACAAGAAAATAACCGAGAAAAATGACAGTAAGATAATTAGCAAAATCGCTAGAGAATCTTGACTTAAAATTCCTATACTGATTTGACCAACAATGTAGCCTACACCTGAAAAAACACCGATTTTTGAAAATTTCACCTTCTGATCATTTATACCCATTAAGCGAGCTGTAAAATATTTAATCCACAATTGTACGGATTTATAAACAACTAGACAGTATACTATAAATGATAAAATGAAAAATAAAGGTGATTCTAATCCTACTAACTCGTAAGCTATTTTTTGAACACCTATAAAACTACAAAATGAAATACTAGTTCCAACAAATCCAGAATATAGTAAATGTTGCAATTGAGGCTGCCTAGGTTTGTTAATAAAAATCCAAATCCCCCACAAATTACATACCACAAAAAATGGAAGCGCCAAGTAAAAATACACATTGTATATTGGTGGAAATATAAAAATTACAATTAATAACAAAAAATTCATAATAAACCATACAAAGGCTCCGACAATATTTCTTATATCAAATGGTAGTAATATTCGTATGCCATCATCTATGTTTTTAAAGTTATATTTATCCATTATGCACCTCATAGAAAATTAAAAAATTTTATCTAAAGCAGAGCCTATTCCAGATTTAATTCGGTCTTTTATAGAATCTTTTTCACCATCATTATTCCAATCCCCTTTATCGAACTTAATTCCATCCGTTATTATACTAGATACTACAGAAGCAGTAAAACCAACACCAGCCCCAATCACAGTTCCAATTGGTCCTCCAATTGCTGTACCGACTGCAGCACCAGCCCAAGTACTAGCAGCAGTAGAACCTACTCCAACCGCTATATCACCAACAATGTCTCCTGCAATTTTGCTACTACTTGCATTACTTTCCAAATTTTCTTTTGTATCTTTAAAAATATCTAAACCGGTACTTATATATCCTAATGCATTATTTTTTAACGATAATGATTCTTTTAACAATGCACCTGGTTTTAACAGATAACGTTGTACTTCGTCAATTTTTTTAGCTTCACCTAATGGAAGCTTTGTTCTTCTAATAACATTATTACCATCTTTGTCTTTAATAAGTGTACGGTTTTCAAATCGTACCATAGGTTTCCCCTGATTATTTGTATATGGGGAAGCCCGAAAACCCTGGTTGTGCCTTTGAGCAATTTTGTATGCCTCTTGACCATCTTTAAAGGTCCCAAATGCTGTTAACCCGGCTCCCATAGGATTTTCTTTCCATTCATCAACACCTCCCCCAAAAGGACTTAATAAGTCAACACTATCTATTTTCCAATCTCCTAATGAAACTTCTTGCTGATCAGTTTTCTCAAAACGATCAGCAATATTTCTTAATGATTTACTATGATCTTTTAAATCATTCGTTGTGACCTCTAACATTGAGCCTGCATATAAAGCCTGATTCAATACAGCATCTCTTCCAGATACTTGAAAGGGTAGATCCATTAATTGTTGACTCAAACGTTTATGCTTTTCAAATAATTCATGAGCTGTACGATCTATATTGGAAGCCAAATCTCTTAAAAGAGCAGGAGTAACTTTAATTTCGGTACTCATTTTGATTCACCACCTATTGATTTAAGGTACAGAACCATTTTTTTATTTCTTCAATAATTGCAAAGATATCTAGACAAATAATATCCGTTTGCTTTTGTCCACTGTCTAGTATTTTTTGGATAAGCCAATATTGATTTTGACTATACACAAACTGAATACTGTCCGTATACCATGAATCCTTTATATAATAATGAGCCTTAACTGTATTTAATTATTCACGGTCACATATAATATTCGCTAATTCTTTAGCATCATCATCATCCAGATAATATCCCAATAATTCCGATAAATTATTTTTTGGTTGATTTAAAAGATCTTTTTCATAGACGGAACAAGGAAGTTTAAATGTATAATTCGAACGTGAAAAAGTATTTTTGGACTGCAATGCTTGATATATAAATTGCCATGCTACCTCAGGTATTCCACACTCTCTAAATCTACATTGTTTTTCACCATTAACATCTGTTATTGTGTTATGTATAACTTTTTTATCAGTAAAATAAAAGACGTTCTTTTCTGTGGTGTTGTTTTTGTTTATCTGTACTTCAATAACAAAACCTGTAGTTAGACAAATACTAAAATATTCTACAAGTTGTTGATCACAAAATATTTCATCTTCTTTTATTATGAGTAACTCTTTTTCCCTCCAGTGGTCATACATTATATCTAATTCTTTACCTATTTCTTCGTCTAACCAATTTTCAAATGGATTCTCAATTCCAATCATTGTTTCATAATCAAATATACCAGTTAATACATATACTTCTTTGCTCGATAACATAAGAGGCTCAATATTCAAACATCCCCACTCCCTAGCTTAATATATAGTCCCTAAGAAGTATAATGCAATAAAAAATAACTGAATCTAGTAATCATGAATTCATAAAAACATCTTGCCCGTTAGTTACAAATTACGATTCCATTGCAAATTCTTTCAAAGTAAACCTACAATATAGTAAAAGGATTAATCAATAACAACTAGTAGACACGGTCAAAGAAGTAAAAATTAAGTATAAAAAAATTTAGAAGTTATTATTGCCCATTACATATTTATATCTAACCATATAAAAGTTGTTTTTATAACTGGTCGTGATACAAGCTAAACATTCTCATTGCCAATAGATTAAAAAACTGTAAAATAAAAAAGACAAACATAATTGTTTGTCTTTTTCATACTTCAAATGATTATATCAGCCTTTTGAAAAATTCGTTTGCACCTCTCGAATCGGCCAATATCGCAAATCAACTTTACCGACAACTGTATCAGCTTTTACAAAACCGAAGTGCCTACTATCCCAGCTACCAAGGCGGTTGTCACCAACTACAAAAATAGAACCAGGTGGTACAAACTTTTCTTTCGTTAACTCTTCTAGTTTAAAATCACCTGTTAATTGCCGTCCATTTGTCTCTTTCTTATACGTCTCTAAATAAGGTTCCTCCACGAATTGTCCGTTTATATATAGTTTATCCTGCTTATATTCGATATGATCCCCAGGTAAACCGACAATTCGCTTTACATAGTCCTCTTTTTTATTCGCATGAAAAACGACGACATCAAATCGATTCAAGTCCCCTACTTGATAACTCACCTTATTCACAACGAGCATATTTCCATCTTGCAATGTCGGCATCATTGACTTCCCCTCTACAACGTACGTTGAAAAGAAAAACGTTCGAAAAAATACAGCTAATAGTACACCAATTAAAATTGTTCTTATCCACTCTAGCCCTTCTTTTTTCAAAGTTTTCTTCATTCGCTTCTCCCCTCGCCCTTTAATAATGAAGCTTTTCTTTACAAAGAAGACTTTTCCTAATGTAGTTCTAACTTTACTTCAATTTTTTTACCGACATACCATAAAATAAAAATAACAACGCCAACAATAACCGATTTCACCGGCTTATGAATAAATGACACTAAATCATGACCGATATAAGTTAAAATAAAGATCATCACAAGCTTTCCGAATGCTAATGCTAGTCCAAACTGTTTTACGCTAACGCGAGACAAACCAGCTACAACGTTTATAAGCGCAGATGGTGTAAACGGAAAACAAAATATAACAAAGATTGGCGCGAATCCTTTTCTTTCAATCCATCCCATCGCTTTTCGTACTCTCTCATGCTTATTTACAAAAGAAAAGAAACGACTTCGTCCAAAGCTGCGAATAATGAAAAATACAAGCATTGCACCAATTACTGACCCAAGCCATGAATAAAGAAAACCGAACCAAAAGCCAAATGCAACAGCATTCGCCAACACAAAAACAATGAGTGGCAATGCCGGAATAAGCGCCTCTATCATCGGTAAGCCAATACCGAGAAGCGGTCCGAACGCACGATAACTTTCAACAATATGATCCATATTTTCTGGTGAAAAATATTCTTTGATTGTTTGAAAATCCATTCTACACTTTACCCCTTTACTCTAATTACTACCTCTACTGTATCATTGCTTAAATGAAAGAGGAAATGGTAGATATGACATATGGAGATGCATTTATTAAAGTTTCCATATCTTTCGTTAGAATTCCTTCATTATTATGCTATGATAATCTATCAATATTCGACAGGATTTGAAGTTGATTTAGATACTATACCTAAATTATTACTTAACGGTTACATATTATGAAAAGAAGAAACTATAGAAGTGTCAATACATATTTCCTCCCAAAATAACCTTACTACGCGTAAGGCTATTTCTACCTGTATGGAAATGAGTAGTGACAAATAATTATGATACCTTCAAACAATTCTCCTTTTTTAATGGCTAGTTCTTACAAGGAACTTTTTTAGTAAGCGTATACTATCAATCACGATAAGTATTAATAAATATAAGAAAGATAGTATTAATACTGTACTTGGAATAGGTAACATTCGAAATTTGTATAAAAACTTATCCATCGTATATATATCTTGCTCATCAGTTATCGTACTAGGAGTGAATATAAGGTAATCTTTCCAATTATCTATCCAAGTTAAACTAACTGCGGAAAATTGCATTATTCCTAACCACAAGTAAATAAAAATTGGTATAAGAATCATATATTGAACGCTATGTAATACCTTTCTTTGCTTCTTACATTCAATAATTTGAAAGACAATAAGTGTCAATAAGTATACTATCAACAGTAGAAAAACTATAGTGACAAACGGTTGAATTGAAAAAGAAAATAGCAATTTATCAATTTCACTAATTTGACTATATTCTGTTGCATTTTGAGGCGTAAAAATAAAATGTTGTTTATCAGCACCTATCATTAACTGACTACCAACGAAACCAGTAAACATAAAGGCAAGAAATAATATAGGCAAAACAAGAATATATTGCCCCCAAAATAACATAGTCCTTTTCAACATATCATCTCCTTTTTATACAATAAGGTAAGAAATATCCTGTATGCCGCAAATGTTAAATGATGTATATTAACATTGCGATAAATATATGCGGTAAAATTACCCTTATATTGTAATTTTACACTTTCTTAAGCTATTAAAGAACAAAAAATCCGCAAATTTTTCTCGTTTTATTTATGAATCTTACAGCGTAACGGTATATATAATGAAATCAAAAAAGGATGAGTCTCCCCATCCTTTCCCTCTCACACTTCGCTTTCCTTCACAAAATACACTTTCTCATATGCTGGTGTTAATTTAGATTCTTCATTTTTATCAATCTCTTTAAAGCAAGGATTCCCTTGTTTTTTCTTACGGTCTTCATATTCTGTCCGCAATTTCGCTGTACGATTTTGCTGATTTTCAAAGCTACTTTTTGACATTTCTAGTTTCACAGCGAAACCATTTATAAATCTAATAATAAGATTTCCATCTTTTAATTCTTTATTACCTTCAATATGAAAATGAGACAACCACGCACACTCTTTTCGAGAATAAGAATACGTAGGGAAAAAATAAAGTTGATCTGTCGGGCTAATTGCGATAGGAGCTTTATGTGTAATACGAGTTAACTCCTTCGTTCCTTCTTTTCTTCCAAAGAAACTAGAACCATGTTTCCGGCAACTTCTCTCTATAATATCAAGAGGCTTTTGAAATACGAAAAAAGAATCTTCCATTTCAATAATTCGCGTAACAACTTTCTTTTCCCCTAGAACAACAGGAAGTAAGGCCATTGTATTTTTGCTTATAACATAGTTTTCGACATAACGTTCTACTTTACTTTCCATAGTCTATCTCCTTCTTCATTTTCTATTTATAGTAGCAGCTGCATAAATAATTGTAGCACCTGTAAAAAGGAAATGGTTTACATTCTACGATTCTTTACAAATGTTTATAAATTATTAAACACATTATAAATCAATTAATACATATATAAACATAATAAAGAATTAACTTATATAAAAAGAGGATTCTACATGCGAAAAATTTTATCATTTGTAAGACAGTGTAATAAAGTCGTTAGCTATACAACCGGTGCTACAGTATTTAATAAGGAGCAAGAATTAACAATCGGATTAAAATCGATGAAAGAGTTTGTTATGAAGGTAAAAGCTGGACTGAAAATGAAGAAGGATAAATTTGCTTATTTCAACTAGCACCATGAGTTTATCATTTATACTTACCAACTTTCATCCGTAAATACAAATTCTCCAGTATTGGTAATAGTATGGATATGATCACAATCGACACGATTACCAAAAATATCATATATATATTTGTAATTCTGTAGACTATCAAGTAATTTTTCAGTTTGATGAGGAGGAGAGTCGCTATCTTCAGTTGATACAAAATGAAGATGTTCATGTAAAAATTTTGGGTGTAATGATAAATATAAAGTTGGTTTGTTCAATGTTAAAAATTCCTGCAATTGAGGAATGAGCGAATACTCCCCGCCCTCAATATCCATTTTAATAAAGTTTATATCTTGTATGTTATTCTCAGTTATTAAATCGTATATTGTAAGAGCTTGCACTTTGCAAGATTGATTTGAAATAGTTGGAACCAGACTAGAAGTAGAGTCTCCAAATGAATGTCTCATGTATAAGTTAATATCACCAGACTCTTCAGCTATAGCTACATTAAGAGGAGTAATTTTTGAAATGATAGAATGATTTAATGAAAGATTTGTTAGAAGTTCTTTAAAAGCAACAGGATCTGGTTCGATTCCATAAACATGTTTTGCTCTATGCGCTCCATATAATACAGTTGGGCCGATCCAAGCTCCTATATCAAGATAGGAGTGTGCGGATTAGAAATTACATTGAAGTGCACATCTTTCTTTGTAACTTGAATGGGCTTTACAAACATCATATCACTCCTTTAATCACTCTCATCTATATAAGCCTACTTGTATTTTCCACATCACTATTTTATAAATATTTAATAAATCACTATGCCTTGCATTCAAATAAATTTACGTATGATAAATTTCTAAAGAGGGCTTATATAGATTGAATTCACGTATACCAACTTGCTGGCTTTGGTACATAATCATAATGATATAATGTAGCGGGAATTCTGACTTGATTCACAATATCTTGTGATACCCGAGCACCCCATTCATCATCTTCCCCATAACTTATATTTAAAAATTTGTGCTGTACGGCAATTCGCTTTGCATAGCACATTACATGATTCGGTTTTCTGTAATAGAAATTTTCATCTTCTTTATGTTCTAATTCTTTTCCAAATTTGGTGATTTTAGTGAAAAGATTATTGTAATTTACTGAAACATCAAACACGATACAATCAGCTGTAGAATTTGAAGCAATAGTAGCACATAGTGTATCAACATAATTTGGATCTACCCGATCATCATCATCTACAAAAGCAACGTATTCACCTTTCGCTTGTTCAACAAGAATATTCCGCTTTTCTCCAGTAGATCTTTTTTTATTTTCGAGCATTACAAGTATTTCTACAGGTTTATTTTGAGCTTGTTCATATAGTGCATCAATCATTCGCTTTAAATGCGTCATGCGTTCTGGAACAGAAGGAATTAGAATCGAAAGTACAATATCCGTCAAATCCTCACCCCTTTTTTCAAAATTATACACGCTTACTCAGTTAAATATTATGATACGAAATGATGTAGTATGCATTTTCAACCTATCTTTACCGCATGTTCGTTTTTCTTTTTTGTTCACACTTTTTATGAATGGCTCGTATATCTCAACAACAAAAAAAAGGATGGCATAAGCCATCCTTTTTTCTATAATAAACTATAAAATTATAGTTTGATTACGTTTTTAGCTTGAGGTCCACGGTTGCCTTCTTCGATTTCGAAGCTAACTTTTTGGCCTTCTTCTAAAGATTTGAAACCTTCAGTTTCGATTGCAGAGAAATGTACGAATACATCGTTTTCGCCTGGAACTTCGATGAAACCGAAGCCTTTTTCGTTGTTAAACCATTTTACTTGTCCTGTAACTGTCATAATTATTTCCTCCTACGAAAATACATTTTATTTAGTCTTCATGTATAAAAAAAGAATCCACACATTATCAAATTCGAAACATAAACTAGTTCTCACATACTTTTCCCCGTTTGTTTTCGGCATTTGATAATATATGGATTGCTTAATTTAATTATTCAACTGGTATTATCATAGCATACTTAAAATAGAATGTACAATCCTTTTTAAAAATAAAATTTCTAAATTTTAGTATTTCTTATACAAGATAACCACACCTATTCTAATAAGGAGGCGTATATGACAGAAATAATCCATGAAAAAACATTAAAGAGAATTGAAAAAGATATTGAAAATAACAATCTTGGAAAAGCAAGAGATAGATTACACGGATTAATCGCTACTTATCCGAATGAATTAGCACTTAGAAAAAAGCTCGGTGATATTTACTTTACATTACAATACCCAGAAATGGCTGGACGGTATTGGTATCTTGAAAAAGAGAAAACAGATGTTATGCACGCGGCATGTCTACAATTTGAACAATCGATGGGAAACGACTCTTATCATATTGTACGTGCTTTAAAATTCAAAGGAGATCATAACATTATTACAGGACTATACACCGAACATCCTTTACAGCCATTGCAGAAAAAAGTGGTAGAAGAACTAATTGATGATTATGAAGAAACATGGAAAGACAAACTATTTACAGAATTTATGATGCGGGAAAGCCCACGCAGGACTTTAGTCCGTCTTTAGACGTGGGATGAACGCATCGTTTTTGCATAGCAAAACATGGTATACTTTATTTATAGTCATGCAAAAGACTCTAAAACGACTGTTCTCTGAAAACAGAATACATATGAGGTTGGAGTAGCAAATTCTTCTACTCCGTAAAATGTATTAAGTCGTCATGCAAAAGACGTAAAAACATTTGAGAACCAACAATCTGTACGGTATGGTCACAGTACCGTAGCCCACGAACCTATATGGTCTGTTGTGGGAGTGGTGATGGCACACCGCAATCTTGCACGTCAGCGATACCAGAAATGGACTTCGCCTTTGGTAGCAAGAATCCCACTGACGTTAGTCAGCTTGCCCCTTTAGGGGTGGGAGTGTCAAATGGGGCTGTCTAGCATTATTCGCATTCCTTCTTTTTACTGCTATTATTGGTATATTCACTATATTGGATTGGATATTTTAAATAGAAGTGAACGTCCCATAATACGACGACAAATAAAATTACATCAACTTTCCGACAAAGTTTAACAATGTCAGCGACGTAATAATAAATAAGAAAGGTGCCCAAAAATATTTTTTAGGTCACCTACTTCTATCTTTATTTCGTAAACTGTTTTTCTTCTGTGGATCCTTTTAGAGCAGTCGTTGATGAAGTACCGCCTGTAATTACTTGTGCTACTTCATCAAAGTATCCTGTTCCTACTTCGCGTTGATGGCGTGTTGCAGAGTAACCATCTTTTTCTGCTGCGAACTCTGCTTGTTGTAATTCAGAGTACGCTGCCATGCCGCGCTCTTTATAACCACGCGCTAATTCAAACATGCCGTAATTTAATGAATGGAATCCAGCAAGCGTTACGAACTGGAATTTATAACCGTATGATGCAATTTCTTTTTGGAAGCTTGCAATCGTTTTTTCATCTAACTTTTGTTTCCAGTTAAATGAAGGGGAACAGTTGTAAGCGAGTAGCTTCCCTGGATATTTCTTATGAATTGCGTCCGCAAAGCGTTTTGCATCTTCTAAATTTGGCTCCGACGTTTCACACCAAACGAGATCTGCATACGGCGCATACGCTAAACCACGTGCAATTGCTTGATCAAGACCTGCTTTCGTACGATAAAACCCTTCTGGCGTTCTTTCACCTGTAATAAACTCTTGATCAACTGGATCGATATCGCTCGTAATTAAATCTGCCGCATCTGCATCTGTTCTTGCGACGATAATTGTTGGTACACCCATTACATCAGCAGCAAGACGTGCCGAAATTAAATTACGCACCGCTGTTTGTGTCGGTAATAATACTTTTCCGCCTAAATGCCCGCATTTTTTCTCTGAAGATAATTGGTCTTCAAAGTGCACGCCAGATGCACCCGCTTCAATCATCCCTTTCATTAGTTCAAATACGTTTAACTGTCCACCAAAACCAGCTTCAGCATCTGCCACAATCGGTACGAAATAATCTGTATCACCGCTTCCTTCCATATGCTGAATTTGATCAGCACGTTGAAGTGTTTGGTTAATTCGTTTTACAACAGCCGGCACACTGTTCGCTGGGTATAAGCTTTGATCAGGATACATATGTCCAGAAAGATTCGCATCTGCCGCTACTTGCCAACCGCTTAAATAAATTGCTTTTAATCCAGCCTTCACTTGTTGCATCGCTTGGTTTCCTGTTAATGCCCCAAGTGCATTAATATAATCTTCGGTATGAAGTGATTTCCAAAGCTTCTCTGCACCGCAGCGCGCTAACGTATGTTCAATATCAATCGATCCACGCAGACGAATTACATCTTCAGCTGTATATGGACGTGTGATTCCTTTCCAGCGCGTATCTAATTCCCAGCTTTCCTGCAATTTATCAATTCTTTCGTTTTTCATATGTTCCATCCCCTTTTCTTGTTTCTTATAAAATTTCATAACCAGGTAATGTTAAAAACGGCATGAACTCGTTATTACGAACAAGGTTTGTAAACAGTTTTGTAGCTTCTTCAAATCTCCCTTTCTTAAACGCTTCCTTACCAATCTCACTTTCTATTTTTGCTAGTTCTTCTTCTTTCAATTCTTCCATCAATTTAAAAGTGATATTACGGCCATCACTTAGCTTCCCGCCCTCATGACGAATCCACTGCCATACTTGTGCTCTTGATATTTCCGCTGTTGCCGCATCTTCCATTAAGTTATAAATAGGAGCTGCTCCTCTCCCGCTTAACCAAGATGCAATATATTGAATACCGACATTAATATTTGTGCGAAAACCACCTTCTGTAATCGTTCCCATCGGTACTTCTAATAAATCCTTTTCTGTTACACGTATTTCTTCACGCTTTCTAAAAATTTGATTTGGCGTTTTCATTATGTGATTAAATACTTCCATTGCAACCGGTACAAGTCCCGGGTGGGCAACCCACGTCCCGTCATGACCGTCTAAAGCTTCGCGCTCCTTATCAGCACGCACTTTCTCGAAAGCCGCCTCATTTGCTTCTGGATCATTTTTAATTGGAATTTGCGCTGCCATTCCTCCGATTGCTGGCGCGTTACGACGATGACACGTTTGAATAACTTTCAAAGAATACGCGCGCATAAACGGCGCTGTCATCGTGACTTGCGCTCTATCCGGAAGTAAAAAAGTATTATGATTACGGAAGCTCTTTAAGAAACTAAATATATAATCCCATCGCCCGCAGTTTAAACCAGCAGAATGATCTCTTAGTTCATACAGAATTTCATCCATTTCAAATGAAGCGTGAATCGTTTCTATTAACACAGTCGCTTTAATCGTTCCATTCGGAATGCCGATATACTTTTGAGCAAATACGAAAACATCATTCCATAATCTTGCCTCTAAGTAACTTTCCATTTTCGGTAAGTAAAAGTACGGGCCACTTCCTTTTGCTAAAAGCACCTTCGCATTATGGAAAAAGTACAAGCCAAAATCTACTAAACTGCCAGACATGTTCTTGCCGTCAACTTGCATATGTTTTTCCTCTAAATGCCACCCTCTCGGACGCACAATTAATACAGCTGTTTTACTATTTAAACGATATTCTTTTCCGTTTTCATTTTTATGTGAAATCGTTCCCTTACTCGCATCTCGTAAGTTAATTTGACCTTCGACAGCATTTCTCCAAGTTGGTGCATTCGAATCTTCAAAGTCTGCCATAAAAAGATGTGCTCCTGAATTTAAAGCGTTAATGACCATCTTTCTATCCACTGGCCCAGTAATCTCCACGCGGCGATCCTCTAAATCTTTCGGAAGCTCAGCGATTGTCCAATCCCCTTCACGTATATGCTTTGTTTCTTCTAAAAACTTAGGAAACTCCCCTGCATCAATTCTTTTTTGTTTCTCCACACGCTTTTGTAAAAGTTCCGTGCGGCGTTCATTGAAATTTTCATGTAATTCCTTTAAAAAACTAAGCGCCTCAGGTGTCAATATTTCGTTGTACGCTGGTAACATTTCTCCAACGAGTGTAACCCGTGAAGTTTGCGTCGACATATTAGCATCCCCTTCTTAAACTGTCTTATAACAGATTTGATTTTATGTTTTATATTATATAACAAATCTTCAGAAAAGGAAGTTTTTTTTGAAAATTTAATGATTTTTTTACAACTCCTTTCTTTTGCACTTTATTTCACGCAAAAAAGGCCACTGTTATACAACAACGGCCTTTACGTATTTTTTTTATTGCTGTGTCATATCATTCAACATTGCTTTATATAAAAACTGTGCGTATTGTTCTCTTGTTACTTTCATGGACGGACCAAATTTATTTTCTCCGATTCCCGCTGTAATATCATTTGTTTGAATTGCACTAATTGCGTTTTTTGCCCATGAATCTGCTGAAACATCATTAAAAGTATGAGATCCCTTTGCCTGTAAGTCAAAAGCATTCGTAAGAACTTGCGCCATTTCTTCACGTGTTAACGTCGCCTTCGGTCTAAAGTTTCCATGCTCGTCTCCCATGAAAATTTCCAGTTCCGTTAAAGCCAATATTTCCTCGATAAAGTCTGTCGAGTTTTCATCAATATCTCCATATGGGTTTTCATATTCATCTTGTTCTTCCATATCAAACACACGATAAATTAAAGCGGCAACTTGCTCACGTGTTACATCATCCTTAAAACCAAATATGCCATCTCCATATCCAAAAATAATTTCTTGTTCCGCTAATTTGTATATCGCCTCTTCTGCCCAATGTTCTTTTGGTACATCTTTAAATACAATTGTATTTGTACTTTGTAGCGGTGCACTTTCCGCTTTTACATTATTACTCTCTGCCGAGAATAACACCCCACCCATAATTGTTAATGCTGTAGCTGTTTTTAATAATTTTTTGCTCATGAAATTATCTCCCTAATATGTATATGTTTTTTTAAAAATATACATAACAAATGGTATAGTGACAATATATTTTTCGACAAATTTTGTGACGTTTTTGTGAATCATATTACACATCATTTCTTTTTTACGAGGTTGATTATCAAGCTTATGTAAAACAATAAATATACATATTAACGGATAATTATTCTTTTTCAAGCAAATAAAAAAGCACAAATATTTCTATTTGTGCTTTCCTATTTCACTCTATTTCCAATCCTCTTTCAAATGATAATTAATAAGCGCATTGTTTATAAACTGAGCATATTGTTCTCTAGGCACGAAGCGATTTAATTCATACATACCTTTTCCAGTTCCTGTAACAACCTGATTAGATTGCAGTGCACTAATTGCCTCTTCTGCCCAATGACCTTTTGGTACATCTTTAAATGTCTGCTTTTGTTTTGCTTCGAAAGTAAATGCTTTTTGAAGTACTACTGCCATTTCAGCTCGAGAAATTGGTGCTTTCGGTCTAAAGTTCCCGTTTTCATCACCTTTAAAAACACCACGTTTTGTTAACGCTAAAATTTCCTTTTGGAAATTAGTTGAACTTTCAGAAATATCTTTGTATGGATTTGCTACTGCCCCTTCTTCTTTCATTTCAAGTGTTTTGTAAATAACCCCAGCTACTTGCTCACGTGTTGTAAGATCTCCAACACCATACTTTCCATTTCCATACCCAACTATAATTTTATTATAAGCTAAATCTAAAATAGCATCATATGCCCAAAATCCGTATGGAACATCATCAAATACAATCATGTCCGGATACTCTTCCGCTTTTACAGGCGCCACATTCGTTCCTGCAAATATACCTCCTACCATTGTCGCAATCATCATTACACCCAATATTTTTTTCTTCATTGTCCTCTCTCCCTATTTCTATTGTATGTTAAATAGAAAAATAATAGATAATACGAAGCATTGAACTTCATTGTTTCAGGAGTACTAATTTGTTGGTGAATGTAAGATAAAATGCACATCTTCTAAAAGAAACATTTTGACTACCTTTCTGCTTTATACCTCCTTCTTTCTTTTTCAAAAGGAAGTTGTCACATCTTAGGTGTTATATAATAAAATATTCTACAATCTCTTTGTGAACTCCTTCGCATTTTTAAATTTCACTTTATTGCCACAAAAAGACGCAAATAATATATATTTGCGTCTTTTTCAATTCTATATGAAGCAAAGATATCCTCTACACTCATTCTCTATTGTTAAGAAATAGCACTTTCCTTCACCGATAGTTCCTTCTCTGTTCCCTTGCGAAAAGTTATTGCCATCCCTACGAATATAAGCACAATCCCTACTATTTGCATACTAGTCGGTCTAAATCCGGTAAAAACTGTATCTAATAGTATTGCAACCGCAGGATCTAAAAATACTAATACAGAAATAAGTCTCGTCGATAAATCTCTTAAACTGTCAAAAAACAAGTAATATACAAACCCAGTATGTATAAGACCTGTCGCTGTGATCATCATCCAGTTCATCTCTGTTAATCCTTGAAATTTCCCGAAATCTACGAATGGTAGTAATAAAAATATACCTGAAAAAGTTTGTAAAAATGTCATCGCATATGCACTCGTATGTTTAATTCCTTTTCCGAGTAACGTTGTAAATGCATAAAATACAGCTGCAAGAAGCGCCCACACCATGCCAGATGACATTAATTTCTCAAGCGATACATTTCCGTCTACTCCAGCTATTAAAACCGTACCGATAAAACAAATAATGATTGATAGAACTGAAAATACTGTAAGCCTCTCTTTAAATACAATACTACCAATCATTAATACGATGATTGGTGCAAGATGATATACAGAAATCGCAATTGTAATCGACATGACTTCAAACGCTTTAAATAAAAATACCCAGTTAAAAACGAGAAATACACCACAAGCTAATATTTGTATGGTTTCTTTTTTGTTCCATTTCTCACTTTTGTATTGCCCTGTTACGAACCAACATAATGCTAAAAATAAAGTCGCACAAATACAACGAACAAATACTAATTCAAAAGACGGTAAACCAGTTTGCACAGAAAAAAATCCAATCGATCCGAAAATAGACATCGAAAGAATCATTTTTATAGCTGGCATTGATTTTGAATGAAACAAAATATTAACCTCCTAAATATTTAACTGAACATTCCATATATTATACACTATAATTTCCCAATACTCGAATACTCCATAATAAAAAGAAGCAGTACACTACTGCTTCTTCTGTTTTTCATATTGTTCAAACGTATGAATTCTTTCAAAAATTGGCGGATGTGTGTATAAGAAAAATTTCACTAACGCAGGCGGATTCACTTGGCTTAAACTTGTTTTTGATAAATATTGAAAAGTTTTCACACCAGATTCCCCATCTTTCGTCATATCTAAAGCGTATTGATCCGCCGCTCGTTCTTCTATACGAGAAACGTAGTTTGTTGCTGGTTGTGATGCAAAAGATAATAAAGAGGAAATTAAGAAAAATAAAGGTAAAATTGAGAAGCATGCTAATTTTGGAATTTGCAGTGTATCTCCCCATTTTCGAATACACATATTTATAATACGACTAATTACATACATACCTATAAACGATAGCAAGACATAGCTCGCAACGCCCCAATATATATGTTTCATTACGTAATGTCCCATTTCATGAGCCATTATAAATAAAATCTCTTTATCTTTTAATTGCTTAAGCGTCGTATCCCACATTACAATACGGGCGTTAGGGCCAATTCCTGTTACGTACGCATTTAAGGCATTCGTTTTTTCTGACATATTTACTTCATATACGTGTTTAGCAGGAATGTCCGCTTTGTCTGCTATCGTTAAGATTTTTGTTTCTAATTCTTTATTTTTCAGCGTCGAGAAGTCGTTATAAAGCGGATCAATAACGACAGGCTGTATGAATGTTAAAAAGATTGTAAATGGTACAGAGAGCGCCCATCCTGCTAACCACCATCTCTTCGGGAATTTACGGATAAGCCACAAAAGAACCGCAACTACGATTAACATAGTCGCATAACTCTCCCAAAAACCGATGACATGATCTTTTATCCAGCTTTGTGTACTTTGCGTTGAAATGCCGTAATCAACGGACACTTTACGCCCAATCCATTGCATCGGTAATGCAAGAACTGTTGTTAGTAATGATAAATAAAAGAAATAAATCGCAACTTGTAAAACACTTATTTTAGTCGTTTCCTTCGACCATTTCTCAAACTTTTTTGAAATACCGAGCACGAGTACAAACAATAAAATAATCCATTCAAGAGGCGTCGCTAAAAAATACAGTAAATTTTTCACGCGCGAATAATCTTGGCTTAGCGTAAGCTCCCTTGCATTCATAAAAGTTTCTGGATCTGCCCTCGTTCCTTTATACATGTCTGGAATGAGTTCATGATTCCATCCAAATAAATACCAATATATAAGTAACGCAAACCCAACGTACAAAAAAAGCGACCACCCAATAACTTTCCTCACGCTATTCCCTCCTCTATGCTGCCTGTCTATTATTATTGTAAGTTCGTACTTTCAAAATTAGAACAAGCTAATCGTGAGAATTGTTCTAGCTCGTTCAATTTACATAAAAAAACTCTTCTATTACAAGAAGAGTTTCACCTATTTTCAAATATTTTCTTCGGCTCATAATCTAGTATAAGAAATGTACTTACAAACAAACTCCTTTTACATATCCTATATATTCATACCCCTTAAAATCCGCCTTAAGGAAGTACATCTATTAACAAACTAAAATCTTGCAAAGAAAAAGAACTATATTTCATAATACCTTGTACAGTTAAAAGTAAAATAAGACCCATCACACACATATAATTAATACTTTCTTCATGCTTTTTCTCAGCAACTACTCCGCCCGTTATGCATAAAATGCCTAATAAATGGAGCGCTAAATACATAAAAAAGTAAGCTTCCTCCCAGCGAAGAACAACATTTACTGTCGTAATCAATACTAAACTCAGTACAATCAAATAAAAAAACTTATTTGAAGATATTGTTTCATTCATATAATTTTATACATCCCTTTCAAATTTCGAATGAATGATGATTTAATTTTCACAAAATAAAAGTCCCCATTACTTTCTCAAACATTTTATGAACCCTAACATAATTCTCTTCAATTTTACATATTGTCTGAAGATACGCTTCATCATTTCTTCTACAATAAAGCTGACTATTATTAATGTCCCTAACACGTTAAAAAGAAAAACAGTATTTCCTGTATCATTATTGATGGAAAAGCACTTGTGTCTAATAGAAGTGGAATCTATCATTTCCTTCAATATTTTCTCAAACGTCTTCTCTACCTTACTTATCTCCTACTATACTCGAAAAGCTCTTTTCCTTCTCCTCATATATAACAGGCACTTCTTTACTCCAATATTTGCGATTCACAAATAAAAAGATGAGTACTAAGTTTAACCCTGCCATAAAAATAATTAATCCTGGAAAGAATGTCGTATAGTTAGAAAAATCGGCAAAACTCATTATCTTTTCTCTGCTTACTAGAAAAGAAGAAGTAAGTACAAACGCATTGTTTAACATATGAATAGCAATTGGCATGAGTAAGCTTTTCGTACGAATATATACAATGGATAGTACGACGCTAAACACAACTGCGCCAAGGAAATCAACATGTAAGCAAGCAAATAAAAGTGCTACAACGACCATCGCTATACCAGTTCCCCATTTCGCAGCAAAGCGCTGAAGTAAAAATCCACGAAAAACAAATTCTCCGATAATAGGCGCGATAAATACAACCATAATAAATTGATATACATATCCCCCGGTACTATCTATAATCGGTTCATGCAAGGCATTCATAATAAAATCTGGTGTAATCCATGCAAAGCTGTACATGTACAAAATAAGATAGCCGTAACTAAACATACAAAGCATAATCGCGATGTACAAAACTTGCACCAAGTTAAATGTTTCATTTTTATTAACAAATAATGAAAATGAAACACGGTGCTTTCTATACTCATAAAAAATCCATGCAATCGGAAGGATATAAAATATAAGTATATTTATAAAAGAAGAATTTTGTATATGAAATGTACTTTCTAACAATTCCCCACTACTTCTCGCTACTAAAATTAATAGTGCAAATACAATTAAAAAATATCTAGCTCGCATCATTTGAAACGGATTCACACTCATCTCCTCCCCTATGTTACTTTTATCATATCATTTGATTCTTAATTTTTTGTGAAAGAAAACCTTAAATTTTCCTTAAAAATTCCATATGTTACAAAAAGATGATATGATATTCGAGGAAATTAAGGGGGATTCTTATGTATCAAGCAAATATATTACTCATCGATGATGAAACAGCAATTTTACAACTACTAACTACCATTCTTGAAAAAGAAGGTTTTTCTCGTATTACAACTGCAACATCAGCTGAATTAGCTTTATCTCTCACCGAAAAAAACAATTACGATTTAATTATTTTAGATGTCATGCTTCCTGGACAATCTGGTTTTGATATTTGTCCGATTATTCGCCAACAAACAGATTGTCCGATTTTCTTCCTATCAGCGAAGGCATCTGATTTAGATAAAATATCTGGATTTTCATACGGTGCAGATGATTATATTACGAAGCCATTTAATCCATTAGAAGTCGTAGCTCGTATGAAAGCACAACTTCGAAGACATATGAAACAAACAGTACCACACGAACAAAACGCACACTCCATTTCATTTGGGAGATTTGAAATTGATCAACATTCTGCGGAACTAACAGTAGATGGGAACGTTGTCGAATGTTCCGCTCAACTGTTTCAACTACTACTCTTCTTTTGCGAGAATCCGAACTACGTATTTTCGAAAGAAGAAATATACGAAAAAGTTTGGGGAGCACCAGCCTATAATGGCGATGACAATACTGTTATGGTTCACATTCGAAAACTACGTGAAAAAATTGAACAAAATCCAAGTAATCCATTGTACATCAAAACGGTTCGTGGACTTGGCTATAAGTTCGTTACAAAGTAGGTTAACGATATGAATTTTAATAAACGACTTATAATCCAGTTTATCTTACAACACGTTTTTGTCTTAGTTACGTTACTTATCGCAGTAGTTGCTTCTTTTTCTTATTTAATTTTTCTTCTTAATAGTACTTTATATGAACCTAATATTTCTGATTATGATACCTTTACAATCTCCGAATATATTTCTTCCGAAGGAAATAATATTACTTTAAATTCTAAGGTGAAAGATTTAATAACAGAAAAGAGTGATTGGCTTCAGATTGTAGATGAAGATGGAAAGGCCCTTTACAACTTTAATACACCTAACGATGTTCCGACTTCTTACACGAAGACATCCTTACTTACATATTTACAAAATAGTAGCGAAAATCTTTATAAGCTTAACTATTGGGAAATTAAATTAGAAAAGAAACCAGTGCTCGTTATTTACGGTGCCAAACTAAAAAGTAATGCATTACTAAAAACGATACAACAAGGACATCCTTCTTTATCATTAAATGAATTTGCATTAACTGAACAAGAAAAACAATTACTTTCTAAAGAAAAAGCAACACTGCAAATATTTAATAACAATGGCGAAGAAGTTTTTTCCTATCCAACTGGGAAGAAAAAAACATTTTCGGCTATAAAAACGGCTCTTAATGAAAAAGAACCGTGGAATTATAAAGAAATTATATCTAGTTTTTACGATTCAAATAGCGGTCATCTCGTCGTTGTATCCGCCCCAAACGCTCATTATTATCCAGATGATGTATTAGATGATGTATTTACCAAGAAACTTCTAATCGGATGTAGCTTAATCCTCCTTATTGTGTTTGTTTATTTAGTCATTCTTTCAATTTGGTATGGAAATAAGTTTGGAAAGCCTCTATTACACACCATGCGCTGGCTTAAAAACATAGCTGGTGGAAAATATGAAGAGCCTGTTAGTAAAAAAGGCAAACCTGTTCGGTTCCGGCGCTCCGGTAAAGAAAAATGGTCGTTCCGCATATTTAAAGATGTTACAAACTCACTAGAGCACCTTTCTATTACTTTGAAAAAGAACGATGCAATGAGAAAAGTTTTGCAACAAACACGTGAAGAGTGGATTACCGGCCTGACGCATGATCTAAAAACACCGCTTAGCTCTATATACGGCTATGCATTATTACTAGAATCGAAGCAATATAATTGGACTGATCAAGACATTCAACAATTTGGCTATGTAATGAAAGAAAAATCTCAATATATGACTACATTAATTGACGACTTAAGCTTAACATATCAATTAAAAAATGATACTCTTCCTGCACAACACGTAAATGTTGAAATTAATCAGTTCGTCCAAAAAGTATTATTACAATTTATTAATAACCCTACACTACAAAATCAAAACATTGAATTCGTGCCAAGTTCAAGCAAAATCCAATATTTTATTGAAGAAAAATGGTTCCAACGTATTATCGAAAACTTATTAGCAAACGCTGTAAAACATAATAATGAAACAACAAACGTAATCGTAAAACTTTCGCAAAATACAAATTCATTTACACTATCTATTTCAGATGATGGAAAAGGTATGGACGATAAAACGAAAGAGCTTCTATTCGAGCGATATTACAGAGGAACGAATACAGAAGAAAGCAACATCGGAACTGGCCTTGGCCTCGCCATTACAAAACAGCTCGTTCATGCCCATAACGGAACGATTTCCATTGATAGTGAACTCGGAAAAGGAACGACGATTATACTTGTGTTTCCGTTTAGTTCATAGAAAAGGTGCTATATGGCGCCTTTTCTGTTTTTGGTAATTATTAGGTGAATAAACTTATATTGAGTGTCTTTTTTTTCTCTTTTTCGGTTAATTTGTTGGTAAATGAAATTATATCGACGATTTTCTAAATATATCGGCGCAACTCGAAATATATCAGCGATTTTTCAAATATATCGACCGTAACTCGAAATATATCAGCGATTTTCAAGATATATCGATTTACCGACAAAAACTGACAATAACAGTCTTCTTCCCCTACTATACAAATTAAAAATAAAACTATTAACAAATACATTTCCCTTTTATAAAAAAAGCGAACCATCTCTCAATGACTCGCTCTTAATCTATTACTTTTTCTTCACCGGTATCCAAAGCTCAACTTGAGCGAACTCACTCTTATCTGCATGGCAACGCTCATCGTATAGTTCAAACTCTGTAACTCCGCAATGTTCATATCCTGAATGCGGGAACCATTCTGAGAACACCGCATTCCACGTTTGGTGAATAGACGATACCATTTCTTCATGAGGAACTTTTGGCGTTGTAAATACTGCATACGTTGCGGATGGGAATGTACGCTTTGCAATTGCATTTGGTACATTGTCAAAGTCTGTAACTTCCATTCCGATAATATAAGTGAAGTCCCCTGTTTCTAAATTAAAATCTGTACATAATCCAAGCTCTACCCATTGGCTCGTATCTTTACGATTTGGAATTGTCGTTCCAAGATCCTTTTGTAAATACTCCTGCCAGAAGACCGGGATATCTTGATGATTTTTCCCCTCTTTACTTGTCGTCTTCAGCTCATAACCCGCCATTAAAAATTCTGGTTTATTTACAATACGATATTCCATTTGTATGCCCCCTAAATATGGATTTAATTTTCTTTGTTTTACATTCACTCTATAGTACATCGGTGTTTCAATTTCTTGTTTTCGATATTCACTTGGTGTCATTTGAAATAATTTTTTAAAGGCTCTCGTGAACGTCTCGTGAGATTGAAAGCCATGCTCAAATGCGACATCAATAATTTTTTCATCCGTATGAGAAAGTTGATAAGCTGCCCGGGCTAACCTCCTCTTCCGAACATACTCCATTACTGTATCGCCTACTAACGCCTGAAATACACGATGAAAATGCGATTCAGAAAAACATGCAATGCGAGCTAAATTACGTAGCGTTTGCTTTTCCATTACATCTTCTTCAATATAATCAATTGCCCTTTGAATTTGAGTTTCATAGCTTTCCAACTCTGTTCACCCGCCTTATATGTATTATGATAAAAGAGAATCCTATCCAATTCTTGACGTTTTTTACTATAATTCCATAAAAAAATGTAACTTTTTTACATGTATTTCGTTGTTATGTATGAAGGGAGGGAAATGTAGTGAAACGCAAACAATCATTAGAAGATATTTACTCAGAGCATATGCATGATTTATTTCGCTATCTTCTCTCCCTGACCGGAGATCCCCACTGTGCTGAAGATCTCATGCAAGAAACTTTCTACCGAATGCTCGTCCATATTGACTATTATAAAGGAGCAGAAATTAGGCCGTGGTTATTTACAATTGCCTACAACGCCTTTATCGATTGGTACCGAAAAGAAAAGAAGTATAAAACAACGCAAATTGAAGAATTCCATTTACCAAACGTGCCAAGTACAGAGCACTCTTATTTCGTAAAACATGAGATTACTAGTTGGTTACAAAGCATATCCTCACTTCCGCTCGAAAGACGAAATGTGTTGCTACTACGAGATTACTACGGATTCCCCTATAAGGAAATAGCAGAAATGACCGGTCTCTCGTTAGCGAAAGTAAAAATTGAATTACACCGAGGACGAAAAGAAGCAAAAATCATAAAGGAGTGATGCAGATGGGCTGTGCAGAGTTTAAAAAACTGTGGGAGAAATATGAAAACGGAACACTCACACATGACGAACAAGAAAAATTAGAAAGTCATATTGAGACATGTGAAGAGTGTGAAGTGCATTTGGATGCATTATTAATAAAAACAGAACCCGTTAAGAAAAAGTTACCACCAAAAGATCTTAAAGTTCCTTTTTGGAGGATTAAGTGGAAACATCGTTTACAAACGCTTGGTTTTATACTAGCAATTTGTATCGTTATATATATGATCGGCGGAGTATTGTCTGCCTTTTATTTTCAAGCTAATAATGATAAAAGGCTAGAAGAAATAAGAGATGTTCCCTCTCTTGCACTTGAAGCAACTATCCCAAATAGCCGCGTTATGGGCGGCGGAACAAGTGTAGAAGCTTTCTTTCGAACAAACAGCCAATTTGATTTAGTAAAAACGATTGGTAAAAAAGAAATGCCACTCGGTACAATAGAAACGAGCAGCTTCTTATCTTCTTTAAATATCACAAATCAATCTTGGGTGAATATGCACTATCAACCGAACATCCACTTTGTTCATCCAAAAATAAAACAAGGTGATTATTTGAAAGAAGCATCTAAAAAGGTTTGGGATACCCTTGCAAAGGTACATGAGGGAACAGTTGCAGAAGTAGCAATTTCTTTTGACAAAGCTTACACTTTAAAAGAATTAGAACCACTTTTATATAGCGTATTTGAAGCACAAGAACTCCCTCCAACTCCTGTATGGTACGCTTTAGACACAGGACAAGAAAGAATAAATGAAGAAGATTTCATACTATCTGGAAGCGACTTTATAGGATTTCCAGAACATATAGGATTCCTTGATGATGAAACAGAAAAACAGCAAACGCAAGAAGACAAAGTAATTGAAATGATGCGTATTCTTTCTACACATAAAAAAACTGTAAGTACAGTTGCTATGCTTCCTGAAAGCGAACTAAACTTAGATAAACGTTATAAATATGTAAAAGATAACGGCGTAAAAGTATACGGCATTGTCATTACTGGCCCGTCAAAAGAGTTATTAAAATTACAAAACTCGCCTCACATACGTTATGCTACTCTTGGAGGTATTGAGGTTTGGAATTGGTTTGATTGATACTAAAAAAGAAGTAGCACATTAAAAAATGAGGTGCTACTTCTTTTTTAATGTGCTACTAACTGAAAACAGTAATTTTCAAAATCTTAATAATGATAAAAGATTAGAAAAAACTAACTACTATTTCCTGTACATCCCTTTTAATAATGCCCTAAGCAATATAATAATTTTATATTTCACTAACAGAATCCGTGAATAAAGCATGAAATACGTTAACTTCCCCCATACGTAAACATTCCGTTTCTATATCAGGAATTGCAGTTCTAGCAACCTCTCGTTCTACTCTTATAAACCCTTTTGTGTTCATTAGTTTTTCAAATTCACAAATGGTATCCATTTCTACATCGGTTGTTTCAAAAGTCCATTCTCTTAACTCTTCATCATATGTTGTTTTTAATACGTAGTAATAATAATATTTATTAAGTAAGCTAACAAAAACCCCTAGATCAAGGCGCTCGCCTCTTGATTTCCGTATCCAATCAATATCATCATTTAACATCGGTTCTTTTCCATTTAATAACACGTTATACTCTAAACAATTGTATAGGTTTAAATCTGTATAGTCTGACACGTGATAATCGCAAAATGTTGACTCGATTAAGGACAAAACTTCCTTTTGAAAGCTTTTGTTTTCTATAAATGTTTCTTTTAGCTCTATAAATCGTTTATGCTCTTTAGATTCCTCGTACAATTCTTCTTCTTTCGCAATATTTTTTGGAAAGAATTTGTAAACTGTTTCTTTTAAATCATTCATCATTTCAGGTTCCGCCGTTTTAAACATTCTGTAAATCCCCCTATGTTAAAAAGAATTCTCGCCGCGATAAAGAATCATACCCCAAATATGTTATTAATTAACAAATAAATTATATTAAAATAAGCAATGCGATTCAATTCTGTTTTTTAAATTTTTTTCTGTTATAATGGCTGATTCCGAACATTTGGTTTATCATAATATGAAAATCACAACAAAAAAACGACAAAAACCTTTGAATTACCTTAAATAATAGAAAAAACCATATATAAAGAACGAACGATTCTAAAGAGATTATTGAAAAATATATTATTTTTGTCACATTAAAAATTAGTACTTTTTTCACAAATTATTTTTAATGGAAAACTTTACAAAAAAATATTTTTTACCATAAAAGGTATTTTTCTAGTAAAATAAAACAGTCTCGTAAAAATGTAACACATTTCCATACGAACAACCCTTTAAGCGAAAAGGTGTCATCATAATTGATGACACCTTTTCCTATTACAAATAAACTAATTAGAAATCACTTTCACATACATCCCTCTCACCGCTTTTTCATAAGCGATATCACTCATCTGTCTTATTTTTTCTGATACGACAGACGACTGAACGATTTTTCCTTCACGAAGTAATGGCGGGTCAATGAGACGCACTTTATTTTTCTGATGTAGATCATACTCATTTCTATCTTCTTTTACTTCTATACTTGGGTGAACTTTTCTTAATAAAGCATCTACTTCTTGATCTTTACATAGCTGCAATTTCGATATAAGCTCATGATCTTCAAGAAGAAAATCATCTGGATGGATTATCTTTTTATGAAGAGCTAACTTTAACGTTTTGGATAACATATCATTTCCATAAATATTAAGTGGTTTCATAAAGAAGTCGATTACTTCTTTGTAATACGTCTTCGTAAACCATTCTGCAATTTCAATATTTTGAAGAACCATTCTCCCATTAACTTCGATTAAATCATCTAAAAAATTTTGAGCTTCTTCTAAAGAAATATATCCATATGTATACATATCTCTCAATGTGTAATCCACTCGGTCTGCACATAATTCTGGTGCGGATCTTTCAAGTAACGTCCACTTCGAATCATCTAATAAAATATCTTCATAGTTATAACCATGTTTTGAAAGAATCGCCGGGATTTCCGAGTTTTTCACAACAGAGCTAAATATTTCTTCATGATAACTTTCATTTTCGTTATCAAAAACGTAATCAATCACATGAGAAAAAGCAGTATGCGATACGTCATGCAGTAAACCAGCAATCTGTTCTTCTACTGAACCACCAAGTTTTTTAATTAACAACATAGCACCAACTGAATGAGCAAAGCGCGTTACATTCCATTTCTCATTCATTAAATAACTTGCTCCGGCCTGATGAACCCCTTTCAGCCTTTGCACATGTTTACTTAAAATTAATTCTTCTAACACTTTATCTACTTCAAATTCTCCGTATAGTACATCTGATATAACCACTTAGAATCCCCCTTTTCAAGCAGATTCTTCTAATCGTATCTCTTTTTACAGAGAGAGTAAATAAAGAACTTCACTCGAATATTTTGTACCTTTAAATTAAAAAATAGAGAGCACTTAGCTCTCTATTTCACATACCTATTCAAACGTAACTTCTACCTGCACAATCTCAGATCTACTTCCAAGTCTAAGCGGTGGTCCCCAAAATCCGAATCCAGAAGAAACAATGGCGTGGAATGCACCTTTTTGTACGTATCCCCAGTCTAGTTCGTACATTCTTCTCGTCACAATATGATTCGGCGCCATTTGTCCGCGGTGCGTGTGACCGGATAATAGTAAATCGACGCCGGCATCCGCTGCTTGTTTTAATTCAAATGGTTGGTGATCCATTGCGATAACAGGAAGCGATTTATCTACCGTACTCATTAGATTTTCAAAACTTTGACGATCACGCTCTGTTTTATCTCTTCTTCCAACGAGATAAAAATCATCTTCAATTGTAATGACTTCATCTAAAAGAATACGAATATCAATCTTATCCATCTCTTGTAAAAACTCTGGAACAGCCCGGCCGTAATATTCATGGTTTCCTAACACACCATATACGCCTAATGGAGCTTTCATCTGTTTCATGATTGGTCCCATATTTTTCTGAATGAACACACCTGGATGATCGTCGATAATATCACCAGGCAGTAAAATAATATCGGGCTCCATTTCATTTACATGATGGACAAGTCTCTTTAAATGAGCAACACCAGACAATTTACCGAAATGCATATCCGAAGCCATCGCAATACGTAAACTTTTACGTCCTTCTACTTTTTTCGGTATATGTACATCATACTTTCTTACAACCGGGCTATACGCATTAAATACCCCGTATGCGAAGATACAGTAAAATACGAGTAAAGTGACTGCCCCTGTCCAAATAATTGCCGTGTCTTTCTCTATAGAAAACTGTAAAAAGAAGACTGCAATATCGGCTAATGGCAATAACATGAGCGCATATTGTATAACCGCAAACCAAATTGAACCGACAGTTCGCAGGAAAGGAAGGAATTTAAACACTTGCACGAGAATATACGCATATGAAATAAATCCGACTATGAAAGCGTAATATCCCCAAGATTCCCAGCCAAATACCGTACTAAGCCAAACCCAGCCGTTCCAGCCAATGTAAAACATAAGTAGTGTGTATACAATTAAAATAGTGAATATATTGAGATAACGAAAATTTTTCACTGCTAGCCTCCTTATTAATTTCTTCTATTATATCTTGTTATGCACGTTTAACGTAAATATTAAGCATTCCAATATTCACAATAAAAACATTGATAAACACATCGTTTTAAAATTTTTAGGGACCGCTGTAATGGGGATTTTGGAATCTTACGTGTTAGAAGAAATTGATAGTGATATTGCGTATGTTGCGACGCAGGTTGGGGAGTTGATGAGGTGGAATATATAAAAATATAACATTCACGCAAACAAAGAAAAGCCGCACCTACAAATACTCGTATAGGTACGGCATTCCACTATTAAATCACAAAATCCTCCGGAATAAACACCTTCACTTCTCTCGGATGTACGTATACAAACTCACCCGTTTGAATGCCTAGCTGTCTAAACTGTTCTTTACTAATTTCCGCTTCTAAATACTCATCTGTTCCTTCGCGTCTCAATTCTACATATACGACAGGGCCAACTGCATGTGAGTATGTTACTTTCGCCGGGATGGCATCTATACTTTGTTTCGTACGATCGATTGATAGATGATGTGGTCTTACGTATCCCACTCCGTCTACGTTTGAAACGTGCTTATGCTCTGGTGCTTCTAGTTCCACCGACCCTACATTTAGCTTACCTTTATGAACGCGGCCGTGAAATAAATTCACATTTCCTAAAAAGTCGTATACGAACGGACTTGCCGGTTTTTCATACACTTCTTCCGGCGTTCCCATTTGTTCAATGCGTCCTTCATTCATTACAACGATGCGGTCCGCAACATCTAACGCTTCTTCTTGGTCATGCGTTACGAATACGCTCGTAATTTGAAATTCGTCATGTAGTTTCCGGAGCCATCTTCGTAATTCTTTCCGCACTTTCGCATCAAGTGCACCAAATGGTTCGTCTAGCAATAAAATTTTCGGCTCGACTGCAAGTGCCCGGGCTAGTGCGATACGCTGTCGTTGTCCGCCAGATAATTGCGCTGGATACCGTTTTGCAAAACCATCCATTTTTACTAGTTTCAATAGTTCTATTACTTTTTCTTCTATTACTTCAGCTGACGGTCTTACATTTTTCTTTCTTACTTTTAAACCGAAAGCGACATTTTCAAATACATTCATATGTTTAAAAAGTGCATAGTGCTGGAAGACGAAACCGACTTGCCGGTTTTTCACATGAATATTTGTTAAATCTTCCCCATCAAAAGAAATCGAACCTCCATCCGCTTCTTCTAGGCCTGCAATAATTCGTAATAACGTCGTTTTTCCAGAACCTGATGGGCCTAATAAAGCGACCAGTTCACCTTTTGGAATATCCAAATGAATGTCTGTCAGCGCTTGAAATGTACCATATTGTTTTGATACATTTTGAATTTGAATACTCACCGCACTCACCCCTTATTGTCGTTTTTCCATTCTCCATTCAATCCAATTTTTTATAACGAGCGTAAAAACTGCGATGAGTGACATTAAAGTCGCCACAGCGAACGCTGCTGAAAATTGATATTCATTGTACAAAATTTCAATATGAAGCGGCATTGTATTTGTCATGCCGCGCACGTGACCAGACACAACGGAAACGGCGCCGAACTCACCAATGGCGCGGGCATTACATAAAATCATGCCGTATAATAGACCCCATTTTATATTTGGTAATGTGACGCGCCAAAACATTTTCCAGCCGCTTGCGCCAAGTGATAGAGCTGCTTCTTCTTCACTTTTCCCTTGCGCCTGCATTACCGGGATTAATTCACGGGCAACGAACGGAAACGTAACAAATATCGTCGCAATGATAATGCCAGGGACAGAGAAGATGAGCTTTATCCCGTGTTCCAATAACCATCCGCCAAGATTCGCACGAGGTGTGAAAAGTAAAACGAATACTAATCCTGCAATGACTGGTGATACAGCAAACGGCAGTTCAATAAGAGATAATAATATTTGCTTTCCTTTAAACTGAAACTTCGTAATAAGCCAAGCTGCCGCTATTCCGAATATCGTATTAAGCGGTACAACGATGAATGCAACGAGAAGCGTTAATCGAATCGCTGAAAATGCTTCTTGATCTGTTACGGCGGCAATATATACATCAAGCCCGCGTTCAAATGCTTTCATAAAAATTGTCACGAGCGGCAGTAATAGAAAGAGAGATAAAAATAAAACTGTTATCGTAATGAATAGAATTGGTACCCATTTAGATTCTTTTTTAGCTGATACGCTTTTTACTATTTTTTTCTCTAGTAATGTTGGTTCCATTTTCTCCCCTCCTATTCGCTTTTCAGTTCATGCCTTCTGCTCCAAGTTTGAATCATATTAATAAGAAGTAGGAAAAGAAGAGAAATGATAAGCATCACAGCCGCTACCGCTGTTGCGCCTGCGTAATCATATTGTTCTAGTTTCGTCATAATCATAAGCGGTGCGATTTCTGTTTTCATTGGCATATTACCAGCAATGAACACGACAGATCCATATTCCCCTAATGCCCGCGCAAAGGCGAGTGAAAAACCAGCAAGTAGAGCCGGAAATATTTCGGGCAAAATGATTTTCACAAATATTTGGAAGCGCGACGCCCCTAAGCTAGAAGCTGCTTCTTCTACTTCTTTATCAATACTTTGCAGCACTGGTTGCACCATTCGGACGACAAATGGTAAGCCAATAAACGTCAGTGCAATAATAATTCCTAGCTGGGTAAAAGCTACTTTTATATGAAACACACTAAATATTTTTCCAACCCAGCCATTTTCCGCATAAAGCGTCGTAAGTGTAATACCAGCTACTGCAGTCGGAAGAGCGAATGGTAAATCGATTAATCCGTCTAATAACCGTTTTCCTGGAAATGTGTAGCGAACGAGTACCCAGGCAATTAATAAACCGAAAATGGCATTTACGATTGCCGCTACAAGTGAAGTTGTGAAACTTACTTGATAGGAATGCAACACGCGCTCACTCGTTATAACTTGTGCGAACTTCTTCCAGCCTAGCTGCGAAGTTTGAATAAATACGATAGAAAGTGGTATAAGTACGAATAAACTCATATACAGCATTGTAAATCCAAGAGATAATCCAAACCCTGGTAAGACACGCTTCTTCCTCATATAACGTCACCTCATCCCCCCTTATTTTTTATACATTTGATCAAATACGCCGCCATCATTAAAATGCTTTTCTTGCGCTTTTTTCCAGCCGCCAAATAACTCATCTACTGTAAATAATTGAACTTTCGGAAATTGTGACGCGTACTTTTCTGCTACTTTTTCATTACGAGGGCGATAAAAGTTTTTCGCCGCAATTTCTTGCCCTTTTTCTGAATACAAATACTCAAGATATCCTTCTGCTACTTTTTTCGTTCCTTTTTTATCAACTACTTTATCTACAACAGCTACTGGCGGTTCTGCAAGTATACTAATCGAAGGCGTTACAATTTCAAATTTATCTTTTCCAAGTTCTTTTTGTGATAATAATGCTTCATTTTCCCAAGCAATTAACACGTCACCAATTCCTTTTTCAACGAAAGTCGTCGTTGCCCCGCGTGCACCAGAATCAAGCACTTCTACGTTTTTATAAATTTGGCCGACAAACTCTTTCGCTTTATCTTCACTATTGTTATATTTCTTCAGTGCGTATCCCCACGCCCCTAAATAGTTCCACCGTGCTCCTCCAGATGTTTTTGGATTCGGTGTAATGACAGACACACCTTTTTTCGTTAAATCATCCCAGTCTTTAATTCCTTTCGGGTTTCCTTTTCTCACAAGAAATACAATCGTTGATGTATACGGAGTAGAATTATCCGCAAGTCGCTTCTGCCAATCTTCTGCTAGTTGTTTCTTCTTACTAATCGCGTCAATATCATAAGCGAGCGCTAGTGTTACAACGTCTGCTTCTAAACCGTCAATAACGGAGCGCGCCTGACTTCCAGATCCCCCGTGTGATTGCTTTACATTTACTGTTTGACCATGCTTCTCTTTCCAATACTTCGCAAAGTCTTTATTGAAATCTTGATACAACTCACGCGTCGGGTCATATGAAACATTTAAAAGTTCAACTGTCTTCTTATCCCCGCCTCCTTCAGAATTACTAGTAGATGTTGCCGAGCCACACCCTGACAAAAGAACAAATGCTGACAATAAGACACCTGTACTTTTCATAAGCGCTGTCTTACCCCACTGTTTCATATATAAAGCCCCCTTAGTTTGTACAATAGAAAAAGGCACACAATCTATTCACAAAAGTGAACGTTGTGCGCCTTCAGTTTCTCTGATGAGCTTCTATTGTATTCTGTTTGATTTCTTTTCATTTTAATTCCGTAATTCATATGTGTCAACTTGGAATTTCACTTTATCGCTTCGGGGGCTTATACAAATATCCCTAACTATTCCCTTTCACCATCAACAACAAATATATGAATAAATCTTTTTTAATCATTATCAATATGACATTTCCTTTTATATTCATTTATCCATCATAACTATCATATTGATAATGATTATCAATTTAACAGAAAAATAAAAGCCAATCTTTTTTATTTCCTACATAAGTATGCTTTCCGTTCATTTTTAAAAAGTAAATAATGAGCCGTATGAACCTTTCTCTCTAAATAATCGATAGAATACGAACTTGATGGATCAACTAAATCCCCAATCGCCCCTGAAAGGTGATCAATTACCTTTTGCAATGTTTCTAATTTCTTCTTTTCACTCTCCATATTCATTTCATCCATAATGTCACAAATAAGATATTGTACTTTCCGTAAGCGTAATTCCTTCTGCTCCACGTATATCTCCTCCTTATTAGTCATATTACGGTGTGAACTACCCACCACTTAGTATCTCTTACGAGTTTACTT
>NZ_JAFEMR010000019.1:0-94082 GCF_016892495.1 Bacillus sp. RIT 809
ACAGAATGCTTCTAAGGTATTAAAATTCCTTTTAAAAAATATACTTTTTTCATAAATTCCTTTTTTATCTATCCTTGGTTTCATTACCCTATGGAAAGTTACAATATCATTAATAAATTTAGATTTATACCCTTTCTTATATAAATCTAATAATAATGTATTTTCTTCTCCTAATTCATACTGAGCCCCTACTCCAAACCTCTCATCAAATATAATATCTTCTATCTTAACCCTTTTTAAGTTAATAAAAATTTCAATTGAGGAAACTTTAAATAATTCATACTTACTTAGGTTTTTTGATTCTTTTAGGTAATTTTCTTTAAAATATCTATTTGTATTAGGATCGTATATTTTAAACGTAGTAATTTCAGTTTCTTCTACCAGAGTTTGAATTTCAATAAACTTATTTGGCGGATACCAACAATCGTCATCTGCAAACACTAAAACATCTCCAGTTACATGTTGAATAGCCTTATTTCGCGCATAAGATAAACCTCTTTTTTCTAATTCTAATAATATAATATCTAATCGATTATATTTTTCCATTACTGATTTTACATATTTAGAATCACTATCTTGCAATGCAATAATAATCTCAAGCTCTACACTGCCTTGTGCTAATAAACTATCTAATAATCTTTCTAACTCCTCTTCCCTATCTCCTAGTGTTGGAATTATAATAGAATATTTCATGTAATCACTTCTCTCTATTCATACTAGCTTTTTTGAAACTCATAGCTGCATATGGTATTAGTAATATAATCTGAGGCATTCTATGTCTCACTGCTCCACCATGATAAACTTCCAATAGACTGTAGCTTCCCAGGAATATAAATACAAAAATAAATATAAAGTAATCCCTTTTATCTAATTTAGCATTCAATGTATATTTGATAAATAACAAGGAAATTATAGTGATATATAAAGAATCTGTTGTATTAAATAAAAACCTAAAATTCTCAATTTGCCAAGGAAACGGAGAAAATACGTAATAAAACAATAACATTGGGAAATACTTAATAACGTCCCACCAACTACTTAAATTAATATTTGTAAGGTAAGCTTGCGGTAAATTAGCATTCCCAATTCTGTAGTTAGATATATATCGCACATCAATATTCCCCAAATAATATCCATACTCAGTTTCCAATGCCAATATAATCCCTATTACTAATAAAGAGAATAAAATTTTATTTTTTCTAATACCTTGAAATAAGAATATATATATTATTAGTAATACAATCACAACTGGAAAGTTTTGAGACCTTATCATTGTCAATAGGAATAAACTAATCAAAAAACCTATTTTATATTTTATTGATTTTGTTAAATTTAATAGAGAGTATATTAATAGGATCGTCACACTCACCCCTATAGACTCCCTCATCAACACCATATTATGTAAAAATAGTGCTGGGTACATAAATAAAAGTAGTAATAAAATATTTATTCCTTTATCACTTAGTCGGTCCCTATGCAGTTCTATTAATTTAATTACTGCAAATACAAACAAAACAAATAGGATTAAGATTATCGAAGGGGGATAATTGAAAGTGAGACACATCAATGGGATTATTATGATAATCATATATAAATTTGCCCCTATGTTAGCTGCATTTAGTTTTGAAAGCTCTTCAAAAATACTAACATTAGGATTAATTATAATCTCCAATAATTCATTTGATCTTTTAGAGAAAAAGTCTGGATCTAACAAAAAACTATCAAATATATGAAAATAGTAGTTACATATAATCATCATAGAATATAGAGAATAGTAACAGATAATCATAGCCCTTTGTTTTTTTAAACCATTTGTCATTTTATATACAAAAGCCATCCCTAAAAAATAATATACTAAAAAAATTAGTAACTGTATTAGCATCTATTACACCATCTTTTTACAATTTTCTTCTTTAAAGAACTGTAACCTTTTTGATTCTTTATATTCATAATCTAAATGCTCTATGTCTTTTAAATTTACTTTTAGTTGATCGCTGTTATCTATAAATTTTTTAATTTTTTCTCCATTCTCATGTACATTATTTTCTTCACTAGGTAACTGTAACATGAACGTATCCTTCCGATGCATGAAATCAGTATCAAAAAAACCAGTGATTACAGGTAATCTATAAGCTAAATACTCTCTCACTTTAAGTGGCGATCCTTCCGTCATGCCGATGACGTGTAACGACAAACTAGCAATTGCTACATCACATGTCAATAAAATTTCTTTGTATTCTTTTTCGGGTAAAAAACCATGAAATTCTATATTAGATGGAATTTCTTTATACGTAACATCTTCTTTTTTCAAGCCAATAATATGAAATTTATGCATATTATTTTTATTAGCTATATCAAATAATTTATCCAGACCATACCATTTATGAGTAGCTGTACACATAAAAACAATATCCTTATGCTTTTTTATTTTATTTTTTCTTTCAATTGATTGATATTTACTTAAATCTATTCCATCTCCTACCACTGTATATGGTTTATTATTAGGAATTATTTTTTTTAATTCATGATTTAAAAGTACAAATCCAGACATTTTCTTTAAAGATATGTTTCTTAGCGATAAATACATACCTGCGGATATTATTTTTTGGAAATTAAGATTTTTCATAGATTCTATAAAGAACTTTCTCATTTCCATTAAATCATTTGTATTCATTTCTTGAATTACAGTAAAATCTCTATATAATTTAAAAAAGGGACCTCCATATTGAACCCCTCTCACATAAATCACATCCGGATTCCACTGATATACTTCTTTAAATAATGTTTTTGAAAATAACCTCTCAACATTAGACTTTATAAATACATTTAAAATATTTCCCTCTAAATCTTTAAAATCTGGATGTATTTCCTGAGGTGTTTTACATATATTTACTAACCGAGCATCTTTCCCCTGTTTTTTCCACTCTCTTATAGTAGATAATATTTTTTTATTAACCCCATTAACTTTTCCAACATCCATACCAACTATTAAATATCCTACTTTCATGTCGTCTCTCCTGCTTCATTAAGCTAGAAATACATTTATTATTAATGTATTTCTTCAAATTTACTTTTAGGGATATAACCATAGTATTCGTATTCATCCTTATAGTCTATCGTTAATTCCCTATCTAACCTCTTAATTATTTTAGCTGGATTACCTCCAATTACACAGTATCCTTCTTCAAAGCTTTTGGTTACAATGGCACCTGCAGCAACTATAGTATGATTACCCAAGACAACGCCTGGTAATACAACTGCATTCATACCTACCCAACAATAATTCCCTATAACAACCTTATTTTTATGATGAACTCGATAATCATAAAAATCATGATTAGAACTTATAATCCCTACATTTGGAGCAAGAATAGTATAATCACCAATAATAACCTCACCAATCCCCTGAATATAGCATCCTGGTGTAGCCCCTACTGAACTATTAATACCTATTTTCACATTTCCACTTACAATTGAATTTTTATGTACCGGCCAGTAAATATTACTTCGTTTCTTTTTCAGTTTATATTTTATATATTGTTTAAAACTTAATGGGATTTTCGTCTCAACTATATCAAAATACTCCTTAAAAAACCTTAAATCTCGAACCTTTGACTTTATAATCCCTTTAACTCCCATGTATTATTTCTCCCTTATGCGCTCAAAATTCAATTTTTCCTAATCTTTGTTTTACTAAAAACGAATTTATATTTTCAATCCCGGAATAGTTGTTTTTAAATACTTCTATTGGAATAATAGAGTACCAATCTAGAAAATGATTGGTATAAATTTCATAATATTTTGCTACTCTGTATTTTCTTTTTACCTTTTCCTCATACGTACTTATAATTGGAATACTTAAGATTTTTTTACCAACTTCTTTCAACATTGGAACTTTTGGAGTTGGATTAGGTTCTGGAATTTCTAAATCAGAACCAATTTTCTTGATATATTCATTATAAAACCATCTATCTATTCTAAATTCTAATGGAACTTTAGACCAATATTGTATAAATTCATAATCCCAAAAAGGCAATCTCCAATCAAATCCAAAAAACTCATAGACACGTACAGAATTCACAATAAATTTAGCTTGCCTTTCTTTCCAGTCCCATCTTTCAAAAGCATTAATCGCCTTTTCTTTTCTAAAAAACCCCACATTTTCTAATTCATTTTTTATTTTAATCTGAAGTTCTTCCTTTGTCTCCTTATTATATAGATGATAATTTTGGAGAATGTAATGATGCTTTATTATTAAATTGGTTAATTGTCCCAAAGAGTATTCATTATCTTTTAATAATTCCTTAGGTATATGACTACCAGCTAAGAAATCACCCGTATGACCTGGAATAAAAATACAATCCTCCGGTAATAAACCTTGCTCCTTTAGCTCCCAAACAGCCGGAAAATCCTGTATACACGGTATAGCACATTCACCATCAGCGTATTGATAATATTCCTCTCTTACTTTAGAGCCAAAGTTTTCTTTCCATTTTTGAGAATTGTATTCAACAAATACCCATTCATATCCTAATTGCTTTGCAACTTCATAAGATATTTTAGCCTCCCAATTATCTCTTTTTCCATATGTATAGCATAATACATTGTCAACACCGAATTTCTTTAACATCAACGCTAATAGCCGAGAATCATAACCGCCGCTTAAAGGTAAAATAACCTTTTTTCCTTTAATAGAATCTACTAATCTTCTAAAAACTTTTTCCAGCATAATTTCTAGTTCGTAGTGTACTTCTTTTGTTTTCAGCTTTTCTTCTTCACTAAATGGAATAAAATAATTATGAACTTCAAGTTCTATATCATCGTTAGAACCCTCAACAACTAATAATTCCCCTGCCCGTAGTTGCTTTATATCTTTATATAATGTTTCTGCACCTGTCACATAGCCCGTTAGTAAAAACTCTTTTTGTGCTAGTTCATCATACTCTATCCCTTTAAAATGACTAATAATCCAATTAATGTCATCACTTATAAAGAAATCCTTGTCTTTTACAGCGTAAAATAGTGGATAACTTCTTATTCGATCCACTGCTGCATATAGTCGTTTTCCAATTTTCTTAATCAAACTGTAGCATCCGTTAAGTTCATTTAAATTGGAAATCCACTCATTAGAAGATTTCCAATCTGAGATGGACCAAAAATCTATATTATTTTCAATTAAATTATTTTTATAATAACAATACCCATGAGTATAGATAAAATCCTCCGTTGTGTTTTTAAAAGAATTTGAATCCCTAGAAATATAAGTGTAAATCACTTATTTAACACCTCATTCTTTAAAATACTATTTTTAATTTTTTCTTTAAAGTGTATTCCATACGACAATAAAATAAGTATTATTGAAATAATGGTTAATACAACTATATTAATAGAAAAAACAATCTTTAATGTACTTATTACAACTAAAATGGGTATTGTCATTAACATTTTACTAATAAAAAATCTAATAACTATACCTATTTCAATTTGAACCAATTTCAGCAAATAGACACATTGTACAAACATAGAAAGGGCCCCTATACAGCCAAATAACCCCACACTAATATTCGGGTTATTTAACAAACCTCCAAAAACTAATACTAAAAATCTTAATGTAAATGTACATACATTAAAGATCAATGCCATTCTTTGCTTTGCTAAAATAGCATACAATTGTGATATAGGTGAAGTAATAAAGACGAATAATAACCATAAAGATAACCATTGTAAATATTCCCCGGAAACTTCCCATTTATCTCCTAAGAATAAAGAGAGTAACTCTGGAGCAATAATAATGAGTATACAAAACGGCAGTTGCCCTATCGCGAACAATGTTTTGAATATTCCGAAAGATAATTCCCCCAGACTCTTTTTATTTTTAATTGCATTAGCTGTCGGGAAGAAAACTTGAGCTACTGAACTCCCTATTAAACTCATCGGTGCTGCTAGTAACCTATACGCCATAGAATAATATCCACTAACTACACTCCCAAAAAAGAAGCTTAGTATTAATATGGGTAATTGTTGAGAAAAATAATTTAATAGATTTGATGGTGTGCTATAGATAGGAAAATCTTTATATTTTTTTAATATCCCTTTTATCGCTTCCCAATTAACTTCCTTTTTCAAGAAAAGCATATCCTTCTTTAAAGTAAATACTATTATCACAAATACTCCTAAAGATTGTCCCACTGTTTGTCCTACTATTAATCCTATTGAATCCTTAATGACATACATACCTATTAGTAATTGAATACCTACTATACTAAACGATTGTACAATTTTACTTTTTGATAATAAATGGAATCTTTTTTGTCTTGTAGACCAGTAATTTAAAATTTGGTATAGGCCCATAAAAAATACATTTATAGGGAACATAATTAACCAAATACTATTCCAACTTCGATCCTGTCCATAATAAAAATATGACAAGCCTATTACTAAGCTTGTCATTACCGTTACAATTATCAATATAATAAAACCTATAAAAACTATTGAAAATGCTTCTTCATCTTTTTTAGGTATAACAATCGCTAATTCATAACTAAAACTTGAAATTATACCCACAATACCCGATAAACTTACAAATAATGCCAACTCTCCGAAATCAGCAGGTCCATACAATCTACTTAAAAGAAAAGTAGATAGTAAGGTGATAATCTGTGCTAGCACAGTACCCGTCATCATTGTTAATATACTATTTAAAAATCCTTGTTTCTGATTAGTGTCCATAAAATTCCCTCAATACTACACTTGCAACAAATTTTCATTACATGATAATTCCTTAAAAATCCCTTTCGTATCTATAATGACTTTATTCTTTAATATCATCTTATCAATTGATTTAAAAGCGTCATGCTCTACTAAAAAGACTACAATATCAGCTTGATTAATAGCCTGATCTGTATCAACTAAAATTATGTTTTTTGCTTCTAATTCCTTAGGTAATGTTCCAATATTAGGTTCCACTGCATAAACATCCCCAATATTTAAATCTGCTAAATTTTTCACGATTTCCACTGATGGACTTTCACGTAAATCGTCAATATTCGCTTTAAAAGCTAATCCCAAACAAGCAATTTTAGGGTTGTTTATTTTTTTTGCCTGTTTAACAATTTGTTCTATAACATATTGTGGTTTATAATTATTAACATTCCTTGCCGTACGTATAAGTTTTGAATACTCAGGTGCAGCATCTACAATGAACCATGGATCAACAGCTATACAATGTCCACCAACACCAGGTCCTGGACTTAATATATTAACTCTTGGATGATGATTTGCTAAATTTATTAGTTCCCAAACATCTACATTTAGCTGATCACATATTAAAGAGAGTTCATTAGCGAATGCTATATTAACATCTCTAAATGCATTCTCTGTAAGTTTAGCCATTTCAGCTGTTCTCGAATTACTTTCTAGAACTTCCCCATTTACAAATTTCCGATAAAATTCTGCTGCTTTTTTCACTGACCTTACATTCAAGCCACCAACAATTCTATCATTTGCAATTAACTCTTTTAAAATTTTCCCTGGTAATACCCTTTCTGGGCAATAAGCAAAGTATAAGTTCGTTTCATTTTTCAAATCTGATCGTTCTTCCAAAATCCACTTTTCTATTTTTTCTGTTGTTCCCACTGGACTTGTTGATTCTAAAATAATTAAGGAATCTTTTTTTACATAAGGAGCTATAGATCTTGTCGCAGATTCAACAAATTTCAAGTCTGGTTTATTATTTTCCTGAAATGGTGTCGGAACAGCAATAATATATACATCTGCTTCGACAGGTTCAATAGCTGCTCTTAAATTTCCTTCTTTAACCGTCTTATTTACCAATACATCTAGGTCCGGTTCATATATATGTACCTTCCCGTTATTAATTTTTTCCACAGCTTGTTTATTAACGTCCACTCCAACCACATCAAAACCTTTTGCAGCTAAGAGACCGGCTGTCGGTAATCCAATATATCCCAAACCTATTACACAAACTTTATTATTCATGACAATACCACCTTTTCAACATTGTTTTCATCTAAATTTTATATTTTTGGTGGGCATCTAACCCATCCTCACGTCACACTCCCGACGACAAGCATCTAAGGTAGGTTGAAATATAATTTCTACCCACAGCACAACCGAGTGCCCCCGTTGATAACGGTTAGGAGACATCACCAAGGCTCTTAAATTAAAAAATACCGAACAATTTTTTACGACGAATTTGTTCTGGATCTTCTTTATAAATTGCTTTTCCGCTAATTAATACATACGGATTTTCTTTTAAATCACTCATCACGTTTATTCCAAATTCTTTTTCGATTAATTCGTAGCTTTCTGCCAAATGAAATCCTCTTGTTGTTGTGTTATGTGCATCTGATGCGATCATATGCGTTAAATTATGTTCAACGAGTTGTAGTGAGAATTTTTTTATCTTTTTGCCGAATTTCCCCAGTAAACTTCCTGCCGTTACTTGTGTTAATGCACCTTTACTTACAAGATTGTATAACTTATCTGGCCGCTCGATTAACTCGGCATTGCGTTCTGGATGAACTATAATTGGGATCATTCCTTTAACGCGTAGTTCATATAATAGTTGTTCTGCATAGCGAGGTACATGATTAGATGGAAACTCAATTAATATGTATTTATTCGTTTCGTTTAAAGTAACGATTTTACCAGCCTCATAGTCTTCAAGTAAGTCACCATATAATCTGACCTCTTGCCCTGGTAAAATTTTGAGTGGAATTTCATTTTGTTGTAATTCATCATTTAATTGTTTCACTTGATGAATAATAGAAGTACGTTCATTTACATATTTTCCATTTTGATGGTGTGGTGTTGCGACAATTATATGAATTCCTTCTTGAACAGCTTTTTGTGCCATCGCTAAACTATCTGTTACTGTTTGTGCACCGTCATCGATGCCAGGTAAAATGTGACAATGTAAATCAATCATTCTTCTCATCCTCCCTCTCGTATACAAATCTTTTTTCCCTTGAATATGAGATAAATCTCATATTCAAGGGAAAAAAGGAGATATGTTCTTACCATATCTCACTCTATTAATTAGTTTGCACCGTAGTAATAATATGAGCCTTGTTCGCTTTCACGATCATTCAGAACAACGCCTAATAATTTACCTTTTGCAGATTCTAATAATCCTTTTGCTTTTACCGCTGTTTCCTTTTCTGTCGATTCACTACGAACGACAAGAATGGATGCATCACATACATTCGCCATAATTTGTGCGTCTGTTACAGCTAAAATTGGTGGTAAATCAAAAATAACTAAGTCGTACATACTATATGCTTGTGCAAGAAGTTCCTGCATTGATTTTGAACCTAACAATTCCGCTGGATTAGGCGGGATTGGACCACACGGTAAGAAGTGCAAATTCTCAACTGATGTCGTTTGTACACACTTCTCTAAACGTTCACTATGTGTTAGTACATTCGTTAATCCGAAAATATTATCAACTTGGAACATTTGATGCATCGCCGGTTTACGCATATCTGCATCAATTAATAATACTTTCTTTCCTTGTTGAGCGAAAACAACTGCCATATTCGCTGTCGTTGTCGTTTTCCCTTCACTTGGATTCGCTGACGTTACTATCAATGAATGTAAATTTGTATCCACAGACGCAAATTCAATGTTTGTTCGAATATTACGATATTGTTCTGAAATTGGTGATTTCGGTTGTTGATGAGCAATTAATTGACGACGTTGACGTTGATTTTTTTTCTTTTTAAATAAACTATTAAGAGCCAATTGTTTGTCCCCTCACTTTTCTTGATGATGGAGCATGTGATTTCACGTTCGTTGTTTCTTCATCCATACGAGCTACAATACCTAATACTGGTAAGCCAAGTAAGTTTTCTACATCTTCTTCTTTTTTCACTGTGTTATCTAAGTATTCTAGTAAGAATGCAAGACCAACTGCAGCCATTAAACCAACAACAAAAGCAATTGCTACATTTAACATCGGGCGTGGTTTAATTGGAGATTGATTTTCTCCAACTTCTGCTTTCGATAATACCGTTACGTTATCGACATTCATAATTTTTGCAACTTCACCTTTAAATACATCTGCAGTTGCATTTGCGATATCACGAGCTACTTTCGGATCTTTATCCTCAGCTGTTACCGAAATGACCTGTGAATCTTTTTCATTTGCAACATTAATTTTTCCTGTTAAAGCTTGCGCTGTCATATTTAAATTTAATTTTTCATTCACTTGATCTAAGATTACTGGACTTTTAATAATAACCTTATATGTATTCGTTAATTGAATATTTGTTTGTATTTCACCTGCTTGAATCATTGTCCCTTCTTGCTTCTTCTGATTCACAAGAATTTGCGTTGAAGATTGATAGATTGGTGTCATGAAGAAGAAGCTAATGACAGCACTTACTATAGCCGCACCAAAGGCAATTACGAGGATCATTGCTAAACGTTTTTTTAAAATATGAAATAACTCTTTTAAACTAATTGTTTCTTCCATAAGTTCCTCCAACTTTCTAAAATTTGCACATAAGAAAAATTATAACATATAATCTTATATTTTTTTATTTTAGTAATATCTATGTATGGTTGTTATTTAAAAACATATATAATCTTACAAAATAATCTTAAATATGACAACACATTCCATCAATTTCCCAAATTTTTCATTATATTACGATTTCCGTATAATGCAATGCGATTCTTTTGAAAAATTCAAAAAAAGCCAATAAGTATTCCTTATCGACTCATTTTATTGTTATTTTAGTAATAGCCATACTGCTCTTTTTCTTCTCTTTTATCATTTAAAACGACACCAAGTAGTTTACCAGACGCCTTTTCTAAAATTTGTTTTGCTTTTACTATTTTATCTTTTTCTGTTTTTTCACTGCGCACGACAAGTATGACTCCATCACATTTGTTCGCCAGTATTTGTGCATCGGTAACCGCAAGAGTAGGCGGTGTGTCTATTAAAATAATATCAAACATGTTATATGCTTCTAGTAATACCTCGTCCATTACTCGATTTCCTAACAGTTCTGCTGGGTTTGGTGGTATTGGACCTGACGCCATTAAGTATACATTCTCTATCTCTGTTTTTTGAATGCATTGCATTAATTTTGCTTGTCCTAATAATACGTTCGTTAATCCATTTGAATGATGAATTGCAAATAAGTTTTGTATCGTTGGCTTACGTAAGTCAGCTCCGATTACTAAAACTTTCTTTCCTTGTTGACCGAAAACAACTGCTAAGTTTGCAACTGTCGTCGTTTTTCCGTCACCTGGATCTGCTGAAGTAACAATAAGAGAACGAATATGAGTATCTACAGATGTAAATTCAATATTTGTACGAATGTTACGGTATTGTTCTGCAATACGCGATTTAGGCTCTTTATGTGTAATTAATTGTTTTAATGAATTTCTTTTTTTTCTCCCGAACATGTTCTAGTCTCCTTTTTTCAAACGCGACCATTTACGCCTATTTCTATATGATCGATATACACGCCTATTTCATTCATGATCGATATATTACGCTTATTCCCCACTTATTTCCACTGGTAAATCCGTCCACTCTCTCCCATATCCCACCATACTCCATGCCATTCTATTTTGTCCTATGTAAAAACCGTAACAATATGACAATATCTTCACTTCTTTTATGCCTTTATCATTTATCTCAAAATCGAGATAAATGATAAAGTAATTATATGGTAATTAAAATCAGTTCACAACTAATTTTCTGACTAGTTTGTGTTTTTCTGTTTATATCGATATATATGGTAAATAAAAAAATCTTCCTGTATTTTCACAAGAAGATTTTTCTATTCTATCTATTCTTTTTTATCACCAATTGCAAATGTAATTTCAGCTTCGCACGCAACTTCACCATCCACTGTTGCGATTGCTTTTCCTTTTCCGATTGGACCACGTACGCGCGTCATTTCTACTTCTAAACGAAGTTGATCACCTGGGCGTACTTGTTTTTTGAAACGACAGTTGTCGATGCCTGCGAAGAAAGCAAGTCTGCCGCGGTTTTCTTCTTTCTTTAATACAGCAACTGCACCAACTTGTGCTAATGCTTCTACAATAAGTACACCAGGCATAACCGCATAGTCTGGGAAGTGTCCATTAAAGAACTCCTCGTTTGCAGATACATTTTTAATTCCAACTGCTCTTTTCCCCTCATCCACCTCTAATATTTTATCAACAAGTAAAAATGGATAGCGGTGAGGAATGATTTCTTTAATTTGTTCTATATTTAGCATGTAACAATCGCCCCTTTTGCAATATTGGTCTTACCACTTGGACATATTGTTATTATCCCATTTAGTTTATTATTTGTCATTATAAAGTGAAACTTTAATCAGTGGGGGGGCCATCCCCCACTGATTATTAGTTGAACCAATCGGGCTTTTACGGGCAGTTGATCTCCCACCTAACTCCCTTGTATTCACCGAATTTTAAGGTGGGAGTCTTACTGCCCGGCAAATAGCGGGATAAACTAATACTTTACTTCCTATTATAAAAAAATGCACACACTCTATTCCATTAAAATAGTTGCACTTCTCAGCAACTGACACGGAGGTAGAAAAGAGTGTATGCCCAAATTAGGGAAAGGCAATATGTATTCGAACATTTTTTGCCTTAATGTCGTATTCGACTCATTATATTACAAACGTTTTCAAATATGAAAATATTAAATTTAACCATATATATGAATATTTTACCTGTTTTCTCTATTTTTCTTTATTTTTCTTCTATTTTCTTAATAAATTAAAAAAATATAAAGATATAAAAAAATAAAAAGGACCAAGGTTTGATACCTTAGTCCTTCTCACTTTATCCCGATTGGTGAAGGCTAATAATCAGCGGGGGATGAACCTCCCACTGATTAAAGTTTCACTTTATTTCAATGCACGACGTGGTAATTTATCGATATTCTCTAACATAATACCTGTACCAATAGCAACACATTGCATTGGGTTTTCAGCGATTAATACTGGTACCTTTAATTCTTCTGCTAGAAGCATGTCGATACCGTGTAATAAAGCTCCACCGCCTGTTAGAATAACACCGCGGTCGATAATGTCCGCAGATAGTTCTGGTGGTGTACGCTCTAGTACGCCTTTTGCAGCTTGTACAATGATAGCTGCGTCTTCTTTTAGTGCTTCTGTAATTTCTTCAGAGCATACTGTAATTGTACGTGGTAAACCTGTTACCATGTCACGTCCGCGAATTTCAAGCTCTTCACTACGTGCACCTGGGAATACTGTACCAACTTTAATTTTAATATTTTCTGAAGTACGTTCTCCAATTAATAACTTATACTTACGTTTAACGTAGTTTAAGATTTCCATATCAAACTTATCGCCAGCCATTTTGATAGAGGAAGAGGTAACAATATCACCCATAGAAAGTACGGCAATATCTGTTGTACCTCCACCAATATCAACAACCATGTTTCCGCTTGGTTGGAAGATTTCCATACCAGCACCAACTGCGGCTACTTTTGGTTCTTCTTCTAAAAATACTGTTTTACCACCTGAACGTTCAGCAGCCTCACGAATTGCTTTTTGCTCTACAGATGTGATATTTGTTGGACAGCAAATTAAAATACGAGGTTTTGAAAAGAAGCTCTTCACGTCCAATTTGTTAATGAAATACTTTAACATTGCTTCTGTAATTTCGAAATCTGCGATTACACCATCTTTAAGTGGACGAATTGCCACAATATTACCAGGTGTACGTCCCACCATACTTCTTGCTTCTTCACCTACTGCTAATACTTTTCCACTATTACGATCAATTGCCACAACAGATGGCTCATTTAATACAATACCCTTACCTTTAACATGAATTAATACGTTAGCCGTACCTAGGTCAATTCCGATATCTCGCGCAAACATTCCCGTCATTTCCTCCTCGATATTCAAAATCAGGTTACACCCGAATTCTTTTACACCTAATTTCTGATTTTATCATAAATTTAACAGAAACGTAATATTCGCAAAAAGAATTCTTCTGAAAATTATTACCGAATTCGCAAGGAATGTTTGCTATTTTAGATTTATTGGCGCACAGGGTTTTCTGTATCTTCTTTTCGATACTTCTGCTTTGTTGCTTCTCCTCCTCTTAAATGACGAATAGACTTATGATAATCAAGAATTTCCTTCACTTCATTTGCGAGCTCTGGATTAATTTCTGGCAAACGTTCTGTTAAGTCTTTATGGACTGTACTCTTTGATACCCCAAACTCCTTTGCGATTACACGCACTGTCTTTCTTGTCTCCACGATATACTTGCCAATCTTGATAGTTCTCTCTTTGATGTAATCGTGCACACCACTCGCCTCCCTAAATTGGATGTGAGAAGTGTGAAATGAGACTCGCTGCATACGACTATGAAGTAAATGTGAGTGCTGTTTGTAAGCGTTAAACATTCTTGGATTTATAATGAAATGATTCACGATTTCTCACCTCAAACACTCTCTTTGCATTGGTTTATACCATTGTATTGCCCGCACTACTGATATATGCTACATGTTCACTATTTTTGCGGACTAAGTTAAGAAAAATTACGTTTTTTTGTGAGAAATACGTTAACAATGACAATTATGGCGAAAAAAAGTGACACCTCTTTATAAAAGGTGTCACTCTTCTCTTTCATACTCTTCTTCTAACAACTGATGGTGGGGGACTTCTTTCTTACCGGCAATATAATAATATAAAGCGAATAAAACAAACAATAAAATGATAGCAATCGACAGAACAGATAAAAATGACACAGTATCCCCTCCCTTTTGTAATATATATTCGAGAATCTCGTCATTTTTCCTTGTTATTGCAACTTTTTTCTCGAAATTGATTATTTTTATATAAAGTGAAACTTTAATCAGTGGGGGTTCTCTTCACCCCCACTGATTATTAGTTGAACCAATCGGGCTTTTACGGACAGTTGATCCCCACCTAACTTCTTTGCTTTCGCTGAATTTTGAGGTGGGGGTCTTACTGCCCGTTAATGCGGGGTGAAAATAAAAAAATCAGCTCTCCTAATGAGAACTGATTTTTTTACTTTATTATTCTTGTGAAGAAGAACCGTTAGATGATTCTGTAGAACCATTCGTTGATTTTTCTTCTTTTTGAGATTTCTCATCTTGTTTACCGTTCGTCTCTTTATCACTAGTCGAGCCGCTTGTTGATTTCTCTTCTTTTTGAGATTTCTCACCTTGTTTGCCGTTCGTCTCTTTATCACTAGTCGAGCCGCTTGTCGATTTCTCTTCTTTTTGAGACTTATCTTCTGTTTTACTTTCTGGTTTCGTGCTTGTTGACTTTTCTTCTTTTTGAGATTTGTCATCAGCTTTTTTACCAGAAGCATTTGTCGCCTTTGCAGCACCTGCATCAGCTTTAATTTCTGCTACTGATTTATTTAAGTAACGCTCAGGGTTCACAGCCACATTGTCTTTACGTACTTCAAAGTGAACGTAAGAACCAGCTTCTTTATTCATTGCATTTAGACCTGATTTTCCTAACACTTCACCTTGCGTGATTCTTGCACCTTTTTCTACTTTCACACTGCCTAAGCTTTGATAAGATGCTGCTACACCATTTCCGCTATCTACCGTTACAACATAACCAAGAAGTGAATCTTTTTCAGCTTTCGTTACTGTACCACTTAAAGCAGCTGTAACATCGAATTCTTTTCCGTTTTTCGCAGCAATGTCAATTCCTTTATTCGGGGAATATGTGTTGTTATAAAAGACAAGTGCTTTTTCTTGTTCCGCCTCTGATGCTGCATCTTCATAGAATTTCTTCTGTACTACTACTTCTGCATTTACTGCAGCTGGCATTTTCACTACTTCTGAAGATTTTGTTACCGGTACTGCTGGATCTTCCGATTGTGTATACGGTGTTGCTTGATCTTGGTTCGGAGCTTTCTTTGGATTAGCCCCCTGGAACCATAGCGCAACCATTAAGATTACCGCCGCACAAGCAATGTATAGTGCCGGAAACACCCATCTTTTTTGAAATAAATGTACTACCTTTTGTGACTTTTTACTATTTCTTCCTCGCATTCCATCATCACCTCAGCAATCATTTTGAACAATATTCACTCATCCTATACAACCTATAACTAATTACTTTTCGACAAAATCTGTAAAAATATGTATAGGAATTGCAAAATTTCCGAGGAAATGATAGAAAAAGGAAAAAACTGAGCGTTTCAGCTCAGTTTTTAGTCTAATTGTTTCTTCTTATATACGATTAAACATACAACAAGCGAAATGATAAACCAAACTGTAATGTTCAACACATGACCACCCATACTACTAAAGCCTGCTCCATCTACTAAACCGTTCATCGCTTTTGTAATATGAGATGTTGGGAGATATCCAATCATCGTCTTAATTGTTGTATTTTCAACAAATGCCTCAAATTGTACAGCTAAATACATCGTCATTAAAATAGGCATTCCAATTAATGATGTTTGCGGCACAGAAGATGCAAGTAATCCAATCATTGTTCCCATCGCGATAAATAAAATAATTCCACATAAGAATATCAATCCTACCAATGGAAGATTTATATTTAATTGATCTAAAATGAATAAATTCGCAACGCAAATGACCATCGTCAGGCCCGCTGTTAATAAACTCTTTCCAAGAAGAACTTCAACAGAAGATGCTGGCGATAACATTAACACACGTAATGTATGTTTTTCTTTTTCTTCTGCAATTACCATAGATTGAACAAAACCTGCGACAAACAGGAGAGACATTATAGTAGTAGTACCCAACACTTGCTTGCCCACTCCAAATTTGCTATATATAACCGAGAATATAAGTGGTAAAGATGCCATTAACAACACTTGCGAATTTGTCTTAAAATCTTGTACTTCTTTCCTAAAAATAGCTGATACACGTCTCATTGAAAATGTCATTATAATCCCCTCCCAGTAACTTCAATAAAGATATCGCCTAGCGTTGGTTCGTGTGAATGAATGGATAGTAATTCACCTTTTTTCATCCATTCTGAAATACGTTTTGCACCTAATTCGTCTTTTTGCACTACTTCTTTTTGCTTATCTTTTAATACGACTTGTATTTGATCTTTCGCGTATTGTAGGCGAAGGTTTTCTGGTGTATCAAGCGCTACAATTTCTCCGCCGCATAGAAAGGCAAGACGGTTACAAAGCGTCTCTGCTTCGTCCATGTTGTGCGTCGTTAAGAAAATGGTTGTTCCTTCTTTATTTAAGTCTTTTAAGATTTTATGAATGTTTTGTACGTTTACTGGATCAAGTGCAGATGTTGGTTCATCTAGGAAGAGGATATCTGGTTTATGAAGAATTGCTCTCGCTAATGTGACGCGCTGCTTCATTCCTTTTGATAATTTTTTCACCTGTGTTTTTTTATCATCCAATAAGTTCACTTGTGCTAACACTTCATCAATTCGTTCTTTTTTGCAATCGTATAAGTCACAAAATAGTAGTAAGTTATCATAAATGCTAAGTCTTTCATATAAGCCGCTATTGTCTGTTAAAATACCGATTCGTTTGTAATCGATGCTGCTTGGTCCTGTAATGTCTTTACCTAATACTCTTACGGTTCCAACGCTATGAAGCAATTGAGAAGTTAATATTTTTACTGTTGTCGTTTTCCCAGATCCACTCGGTCCGAGGAATCCGAAAATTTCTCCTTGCTTCACCTCAATATTTACATTTCGAAGTGCTGTTTTTTCGTTAAAACTTTTCATTACATCTTTCATTTCAATTGCCAATGTCATTTCGTCATCCCCTTTGTTTTTCTTATATAGATGAAATTTGCTTTCGCAAGTTTCGATTTGGTTGTTTCGCTTTTCTTGACTCAATCATATGAAAAACAAAGGGGTTACGCAGTAAAATACCGGTAAAAGGAGTATTTTTACCGGTGAATGAATCGTATTTTGAGCTTATCGGAGCATTTTTATAGCCCAATTACACCTTTTAATTCATCCATTCGTCCTTTTGAAAGCGGGATTGAACTTTTTCTTTCGTCATCCAAAATTAAACTAAAACTATTACGTGTCCACGTAATAACTTCTCGTACTCTTTGTAAATTGACGAGGTACGAGCGATGACATCTAAAGAATCCAAATCCTGTTAATTTCACTTCTAGTTCACTTAATGTTAATGCGCATACGAAATCCCCTTCGCGCACATGAATATGTGTCACTCCATTTTGTGTTTCAATGAAATGGATTTCCATCGGATCCAGTAAAATGATTTTATCATTCACTTTCGCTGGAATTCTTTCAAGTTTCACTTGCGGAATCATTTGAACTACTTTTTCTTCATCGACTTCTTCAACTTCCTCTTGCTCTATTTCTATCTTTTTCACACCATCGTTGTTTAATATGTACACATCTTCTGTCAGCGAAAGGGCATCTGATAAAAAGGAGGACGTAATAAAGATTGCCTTTCCTTGCTCTTTCATTTTCATAATCGCTTTTCGAATAATGATCGTACTCTCTGTATCCACATTTTGCTCTGGCTCTTCTAAAATAACTAAATCCGGATTATGAATCATAACTCGCCCAAGATGAAGACGGCGTTTCTCTGAAAATGACAATTTTTCTATTTTAACGTTCAACTTATCTAGGAGACCGACATATTGTACTACTTCTTCCATACTCATGTTAGATTCATAAAGCCCTAATATAAACTTGAAGTACTCCTTCACCTTCAAACGGTCGTATGCTTCATCTTTCAAAAAACAAAAACCGATGCGTGAATATACTTTCTTTCCAATCGGCTCCCCTTCAAATAACACACTGCCCGAAGAAGCCTCTTCTTCTCCGATAATAATGCGATGCAACACTTTAGCTGTATGATTATTGCATTGCAAAACAACACATTGTCCTTTTTCAACCTCCAGTTCAACTGCCGGTAACTGGTTCGTCTTCCCTAACTGTTTCAACTCCAGTAACGCCATTCTGTCTCCCCCAAATGTTTTTTATCTTATTATACCAAACAATTAATGGAAAATTATGATATTTTATACAACGTCACTTAAAATACGTCAACAAAGAAGGCCATCCATGTTAAAGGATAGCCTTCTTCTCTATTTCTGCTCCACCATATAAGTTTTCAACTGATCACGAAGTGCTCTTTTTAAGAATTTCCCTACAGATGTTTTCGGAATTTCATTTACGAATAAAATATCATCTGACATAAAGAGTACCTTCCATTTTTTTCTATAAATAATGACAAAAGGGGTGCCCCATAAGTCGAACTTTCCGACTAGGCGACAACCCTTTATATTTTCTCCTTGCTGAACAATACCATAGCAACTGAAATTATATTAACGATTTTTCGAATATATCTATCATAACTTACAATATATCAACGATTTTTTAAATATATCTATCGTTACTCACAATATATCAACGATTCGACGAGGAATATCGATTTACCGACAAAGTTTTACAATAGTAGCAACCTATATAATAAAGGTGTATGTGCATCATCATCTCTATTTTTTCACCATCAATTTCCCTTCATAATCGTTCATCGTTTTAATTTCGATTCCTTTATAATAATGAGCGACGATATCTGTATATTTCTTACCTTCTTGTGCCATACCATTCGCACCATACTGGCTCATACCAACGCCGTGACCGAAACCTTTCGTCTTAACGATGATGTTATCTCCTTCTTGTTTCCACGTAAAGTCTGAGGAGCGTAAATCTAACTTTTCACGAACTTGCTTTCCCGTTAATGTTTTCCCTTGAAATGCTACATCCTTTACACGCTTTCCTTCCGTAAGGTCCTTAATGTTTCCAACCTTTCCGTCTGCCAGCACCTTCACACCGAGGCGTTTTTGAAAGTCAGCTACTGTGAATGTTTGTTCACTCGTAAATTTCGGAGAGGCTTGATCCCACGGACTATCTACGCTTTTCAAATACGGATAATCATTCCCCCAATAATCAGCTGCATTTTCTGTTCGACCGTTACTCGTTGAGAAGAAGGATGCTGAAATTGGTTTTCCCTCATACGTTAAAACTTGTCCTGCGGTTTTCGAAACGGCTTCCTCAATTTTCTTTAAATTACTTTCGTAGTTATTACCCCATTGTTTCTTCAATTCCTCTTTACTTTTGTACACTTGATCTTTCACCGTATCTGTCACGTCCGCATTGTTTTTCTTACCACCGCTTAGCATACGCTGCACTACAAATGTTCTTGCTGCTAATGCCTGCGCCTTTAGCGCCTCTATTTCAAAGCTGGCATTCATCTCAGAAGCTACTACACCGGTCACATACTCCTCCATAGGTAATGTTTCTACCTTCTTCTGCTGATCACGATATACAGCAACTTGAACCGCTGTATCCACTTTCCCTGGAGCTGGTATACTTTCTATCGCTGGAGGAGTTTTAGAAGCTGCTTCTTCCCCTACTTTTGCTTTCGCAAACGGAATAACAAGAGCAGCAGGTACAATGATAACGAGCGCTATTAGGAGCGCTACTGTAATGAAAAGTGGCTTTGAAAATTTCATCCTATTCCCCCAATATAAAGTTGGATTCCTTTCATTCTTATGGAACTACGGGATTTTTTAGAACATACTTGGAGGTATCGATATAAAGTGAAACTTTAATGAGGTGGAGTTTTGAGGTGGGAGTCTTAATGAACACAAATAGCGGGATAAAAAGAAAATTTTCTAAATATTTTCACTGAGACGTGCATAAGTATAGAATTTATTGACTATAACAGTAATAACCCAAAAAAAAATAGCCTCTACGTCAAAAGACATAGAGACTACTTCAATTAAGCGTGAAGATCAGAAACTTCTTGTTCTTTCACTTCTTCTACTTTTTCGTTTACACGTTCAATAGTTGCACCTAATGCAGCTAATTTCTTATGGAAATCTACATAACCACGGTCAAGATGTTTTAACTCTGTTACACGAGTATAACCTTCTGATACTAAACCAGCTAAGATTAATGCTGCTGCAGCACGTAAATCAGTTGCGCCTACTTCAGCACCTTGTAAGCTACTTGGACCGTTCATAATTACAGAACGACCTTCGATTTTAATATCAGCATTCATACGACGGAATTCTTCAACGTGCATAAAGCGGTTTTCGAATACCGTTTCTGTAATCATACTTGTTCCATCAGCATGTAGTAATAATGCCATCATTTGTGATTGCATGTCTGTTGGGAAACCTGGATGAGGCATAGTTTTAATATCAACCGCTTTTAACTTATCTGGGCCGATAACACGCACACCTTCATTTTCCTCAATAATTTTAACACCCATTTCTTCCATTTTCGCTGTAATTGAGCGTAAATGTTCAGGCACAGCATTTTCAATTAAGATGTCTCCACCTGTAATTGCCGCTGCAACCATGAATGTTCCTGCTTCAATACGGTCAGGAATAATAGGGTGGTTTGCACCATATAATTTCTCAACGCCTTCAATACGAATCGTTCCAGTTCCAGCACCGCGTACTTTCGCTCCCATTGCATTTAAGAAGTTAGCTAAGTCAACGATTTCTGGCTCTTTCGCTGCGTTTTCAAGGACTGTTGTCCCTTTTGCTAATGTAGCTGCAGACATAATGTTTTCTGTTGCGCCTACGCTTGGGAAGTCTAAATAAATTTTAGCTCCTTTTAGTTCTCCCTCTACGTGTGCCTCAACAAATCCGTTACCAACTTTTACTTTCGCTCCCATTGCTTCGAAGCCTTTTAAATGTTGGTCAATTGGACGTGAACCAATTGCACATCCACCAGGAAGTGCAATACGAGCACGACCGTTACGTGCTAATAATGGTCCCATTACTTGAACAGATGCACGCATCTTACGTACATACTCAAATGGTGCTTCAATGTTTAATTCTTTAGAAGAATCGATTGTTACTTGGTTATTTTCAAATACGACTTCAGCATTTAAATGACGTAATACCTCGTTAATTGTGTATACATCAGATAATACTGGTACTTCAGATAGTACATTCTTTCCGTCACTCGCTAATAGGGCTGCAGCGATTATAGGTAATACAGCATTTTTTGCGCCCTCAACACGCACTGTGCCGCTTAACCGCTTTCCGCCACGGACGATGATCTTTTCCAAATTATTCCCCTCCGTGTCCTTTTTTCAGTATCTATTCACTCAATACTCAGAAGTTATGATCGGTGTGCCAACCACAATTGTATCTTTGTTGTTTGTAGAACGTATTGCTATTTGCACATTTATTTTCTCTCTATTTGTTGAAAGAGCGTCATTCCACTTTTTATTATATGCGGAGACTGATACAAATGCTCTTTCTTCTATCTGCTCGATCGCTCTTGCTGAAAGATCTTTCAAAACCTGATTGGTTTTATTTTGCAAAACACCTTCAATCTTATCATTCAATACACCTTGAACACAAGTGTAAATTATAGGTTTTTCGCTAAAAATCCCATTCATTCTCTGAACATACTTTGGGTCCCATTTCGCCCCGCTCACTTCAAAAATAATAAAAGTGTTTTCTTTAGTATTTTCCTTACTCCAAGTTACTACTATTCGTTCTTCATGTGAAGAAGATTTTTTATAGGATGTAGCCTTATATCCATCTGGAGATTGTTCTAATTCCCAACTTTCGATGTTTGCCTCTTCCTTCACATCGTTTAACAGTTTTTGAAACGTATGTATATTAGAAATTGTTTTCGTTTCTCGCGCTAACCATGACCACCGCTCTACTTTTGCATCGTTCTTCTCTAAAGCTGCAATCATGCTCTCCATTTTCTGTTCATCGCTTATAGGTTTCATCTCTTTATATCCAACCAAAAATAAAACAACACTTACGATAACGATAAGAATGGCTTTAAACTTCAATTTCATCCCCTCCTATCCCCATTGTTAACGGAGATATGAGGTTCTATACACTTACTTTACTAAATACGTTAAACTCTTTGAATAGCCTAAATAATCAAGGAAAAAGTTACTTACAGATGTCCCAATTGTAATTGTAATTAGGATGAGTAATACTCTCGTCTGCATCACTTTCCCAGATTTCATTAAGCGCTCAATGTGAATACCTTGTAAGGCCCACCACGTAATGGTAATAAATAATAAATGTGAAACAATGGCAATCAGTGCTTGTTGCCCTAAAAGATGTGCCAAAAAATCGACCCCTTTTTTTGCTTGGCTACTACTTACGCAAAATGTAAAAAACGATACCATAAATAAGTAGGAGCCACACTTTTTCACACGCAAATAAGCATCTTACATTTTACATCGTAATTTTCTGTTAAAAAACATATACCTATAGGTGTTTTCATTTGCTGTTACTCCAAAATAAAAAGCGTAGAGTACGGACTCTACACCCTTTATTTTTACTATTGTACCACGTTCCCTAAGAAGAAGAAATCTTTCATTAATGGAAAATATTCATAGAAGAAATTGTAACCAATCATCGGCATAATCCCCAGTATTACAATTGAAATTGCGCAAAGACTCATGACAATCTTTATATTTAACGGTAACCGAAGCTTTTCTTCTGTCTCTCCCGTGCGGAAAAACATTTGCTGTAATATCCGGAAGTAATATACGAATGAAATAACTGTTGTCCCCATCATAATAGAAACTAATACGTAATGAGCAGGTTCAACATGAAGTGCTCCTAAAAAGATGTTAATTTTCCCGATGAAACCTGCTGTCCCCGGTATTCCAGCTAACGATAAAATAAAGATCGTCATCACTATAGCTGTAAAGGGAGATCGCTTATATAACCCTGTAAAAATCGTCATATTTTCCTTATCATTTTGTAAGATTAATCCGTGGATGATTGCAAATGCTCCTATATTCATAAGCATATATGCAAGCATATAAAACCACATACTATCCATCGTAAACTGTGATAGCGCTACAAGGGGGACTAGCAAATACCCAGCATGCGCGATACCTGAATAGGCAAATAGACGTTTTACGTTGTATTGCTTTAGTGCTACTACATTCCCAACAATCATCGTAATACTAGCTAGTACAGCAATGTATATACTCATACGCCCGTACAAAGATTGTGCGTCTCCTTGGACTGCCACGCCTGCAAACACCATAAGAAACAAACGCGTAATGAGTAGAAATCCAGCAATTTTAGAAATCGTTCCGAGGAAAGCAGTGACAGGTGTAGCCGCTCCCTCATACACATCTGGTGCCCACATATGAAATGGCACTGTTGCAATTTTGAATGAGAGTCCAACGAGCAGAAGTAGAAATGCGAGAGCTAACAATAATTGAATGCCCCCGGCCAATCCTTGCGTAAATGCCTTTTGCATTTCCACTATGTTGGTCGACCCTGTAATACCGTATAAATAACTCATTCCAAAGAGTGTAATTGCTGTTCCAATTCCTCCGTTAATGACATATTTCATTGCAGCCTCATTCGATGCGCGGTTTCTTTTTCGGATTCCTACTAAAATATAGGAAGAAAGCGAAAGCAACTCTAAACCTACAAATAGTGTGATGAAATCAACACTTGAAGCCATGAACATCGCTCCAAGAAGCGCCATTAAAATTAAATAATAATATTCTCCCTTATCTTGAATAGGCTCCTTCTCATCATCGCTCATTGCCATACATAAAATGAGAGCTGCTCCGATTAATAACAACGTTTTAAATCCTTTTGAAAATCCATCTAACACAAACGACCCATTTAAAATATCTCCTGCCGGTTCGCTGTATAGCGAAATTAATGACACTATCGCTAACAAGACAGCGGCAATTGCACCAATCGCAACGTACCTATGGTTCAGCTTAAAAAACAAATCACATACGGAAAGAAGGATGGCTGCCCCGAGAATAATGAATTCTGGTACCATGAAATGCCATGATAAGCTAAGTAATGTGTTCATATCCATCCTACTTCACCCCCAATGTTTTCAATGTAGTTTGAAGCGGATCCCCTAGTAGTTCTGGCATTACCCCAATTGCAATAATACAAACGATAAGCACTATAACAGGAACGTATTCCCATCCGTGTATATCAGATTTTGCTTCCCATTCTTTCTTACCAAATGTCACTTGAAGTGTCGCTCTTAATACGTATACAGCGGTCAAAATAATCCCAAGTACACCTGCGGCAGCGATAACCGGTTTTCCTTGGAATAAACCGAGAAAGGCAAGGAATTCGCTAATAAATCCAGACATCCCTGGCATTCCAAGCGATGCCATACCGCCCGCTAGGAAGAAACCGCTAAGCACCGGAACACTTTTTGCAAGTCCACCAAGTGCTGTAATATCCGAAGTCCCGAAACGCTCTTCAATAATGCCAAGCAAGAAGAAGAGTAAGGCCGCAATTAAACCGTGAGACACAACTTGGAACAGCGCTCCTTGTGTACCTGGTGCATTTAACGCCGCAAGACCCATTAATACAATGCCCATATGCGAAATACTAGAGTAAGCAAGTACCTTTCTAAAGTCCGTTTGGATGAGTGCTAGAAAGGCCCCGTACAATAAATTAATGACTCCTAAAATCGCGATTAGCGTTGCAAAATCACGAAAATATTCTGGGAATAATCCTTTCCCGAAGCGAACAATACCGTATGCGCCAATCTTCAGCAAAACCCCCGCATGAAGCATAACTACAGCAGGATGCGCTTCTATGTGTACATTGACCATCCAGCGATGCAAAGGGAAAACAGGGAGTTTAATCGCAAAAGCAATCATTATGGCAAGAAACAAGCCGAACTGTAAGCTACTTGAGACGGCCATTCCTCCCCCAGCACCTACACTCGTTAATATTTCTTTAAGCTCCGTAATATTTGTCGTACCTGTTTTCGCAAATAAAACCGAGAAAACGATAAGTAAAATAGCTGATCCAATACCGTTATATATTAAATAACTATATGCAGCCTTTTCACTCGACAATTTCCCCCACTTGCCAATTAATAAAAACATTGGCGGCAACGTAATTTCAAAGAAGATGAAGAACAGTATTAAATTTTGAGCAGCGAAGACACCGAGCATGCCTATTTCTAACATGAGTAACAGCATGTAGAATGCTTTCAAATTTCTTTTAATAGAAAATGCCGCAATAGCTGCGAGCATCGCTAGAAGGGCTGTGAGCACCATCATTACAAGCGATAAACCATCAATACCAAGCTCGTAATAAATTGAAAACCACCTTTTGTCCACTGCTGTGAAATCCCCAAATTTAATCCATTTCACTTTTTCATCAAATATCGATAAACTCTTTCCTGAAGCGTATGTACAAGCGAGGACGATAGCAATTCCAAATGGAAGCGCCGTTCCGAATAAACCAAGCGCCTGCACTGTACGCGATTCTCGTTTCGGCGTTAATAAAAGCAAGAGAATTCCTAAAAGTGGGGAAAAAATGAAGAACGTTAATAGCAATCCACTCAACGTAAATCCCCTCCCGTATATAACAAAATAATTAGGAGCACTGCGAGCGAAACTGCTGTTACAGTTCCATACACTTGTACATTCCCGTTTTGAAGCCGTGATCCTAGGCCACTCATACCTTTAACGAGTCCAGCAATTAAAACTACGATTCCTTCTACAACGTATACTTCAAATAAGCGAAGCACATGAGCGATTCCTTTCGTAATAGGAAGCACCGTCACATTGTATAGTTCATCCACATAATATTTTTCTTTCAAAAGGTTATAAAGTGGCGTCCCTTCTCCGCCGGCCCAATCTCTAGAGATAGATTTCTTACCATATATGAAATATGCGAGGGCAATTCCAGCAAATGAAACGAGTGTCGCAACAACCATAATCCAAACAGGTCCATGCACTTCCTTCACCTTGAATCCTATATCCTTCGTCAGCCAATCCCCAAGAAACGTCCCGAACCACGGTGTATTTATATAGCCTGCCACTACCGCAAGAACACCAAGGACAATCATCGGATACGTCATGGTGCGAGGCGATTCATGCACCTCTTCCTTCGTCTTTGTTTCCCCTGTAAAGACAAGAAAGTATAGACGGAACATATAAAATGCTGTTAGAAATGCCGCAATTACTGCTAAAACGAATAGAAAGTAATTACCATTCATCCAAGCCGCCGCTAAAATTTCATCTTTACTAAAAAATCCGGAAAGAAGAGGAACACCACTAATTGCAAGTGTGCCTATTAAAAATAGTGTACCGGTTACTTTCATCTTTTTCTGTAAACCGCCCATTTTATTAATGTTTTGCGTATGGACTGCATGAATTACACTTCCTGCTGCCAGAAACAATAATGCTTTAAAAAAGGCATGTGTCGTTAAGTGAAAGATACCAGCTACATAACCAGCAGAGCCTAGCGCAAGCATCATATACCCGAGCTGACTAACTGTAGAATAAGCAAGAACCCTCTTAATATCTGTTTGCACTAGACCAATAGAGGCCGCAAAGATTGCGGTGAAAGCCCCAACGATTGCCACAGTTTGCATCGCTACCGCACTTGCTGAAAATAGCGGAAACATCGTTGCTACTAAATATACGCCGGCCGCAACCATCGTTGCCGCGTGAATAAGCGCTGAAACAGGCGTCGGTCCTTCCATTGCATCTGGCAACCATGTATGAAGCGGGAACTGACCCGATTTCCCCATCGCACCGATAAAAATTAATATCGCCGTTATTGTAATCATAGAAGGAGAGAGGTCGCCCGTATGAATCGCTTTAAAAATCGCGTCATATTCAAAACTACCTGCGTGCCAAAAAATTAAAATCATCCCAACAAATAGCCCAACATCCCCAATGCGTGTCATAATAAAAGCCTTTTTCGCAGCAGCTTTCGCTTCTTCTTTAAAGAAATAAAAACCGATAAGTAAAAACGAACCAAGGCCGACTAACTCCCAAAATATATAAAGCTGTAATAAATTCGTCGATATAACTAGCCCAAGCATCGCAAAGGTAAAGAGCCCTAAATATGCATAAAAGGTTGATAATCTGGTGTCACCTTTCATATAACCTTTTGAGTACACATGTACAAGAAAACTCACAAGCGTAACGATAAACAACATTAAAGCTCCTAATGCGGTAACTTCAAAACCAAATGATATATCTATATCTCCTACCCTAAGCCATACCCACTTATGCTTCACTGCCTCGGATGAAAACCGTTCTATTAGTACCACTACCGCGGATATAAAGGAAAGAAAGGTAAAGAAAATACCTAGTACACTACTTCCCTCTCTAATTTTCTTCCCGAACACAATAAGTAACAAAAATGAAACAAGCGGGAAAAGCGGTATGAGCCATGCATAATCAATCATTGTTTCCTTCCCCCTTTTCGGTCACAATGCTATCCTTTGAGCGTATCCATCTCATCTACATGAACTGTCGGGCGATTACGGTACAAAGCAATCAAAATTGCAAGACCTACCGCTGCCTCCGCTGCCGCTACAGACATCGTAAACAGCGAAAAAATTTGTCCTGTTAAATTCGGAAACAAGCCTAATTTACTAAACGCTACTAAATTTAAATTGGCGGCGTTTAGCATCAATTCGATACAAACTAATACAATTACTGTATTTCGCTTTGTTAAAGCTCCAAATAAGCCGATGCAAAACAAAATAATCGCAAGTGTTAAATACGCAGAAGCTGGAACGCTACTCATGGGAATCCTCCTCTCCCTCATCCTTCTTCGCAAGGATAATCGCTCCTACAAGTGCTACAAGTAAAAGAACTGAGGTTAACTCAAATGGAATAATATATTTTGAATAGAGAAGTGTACCGATTTGAAGTGTGTTGTTTTCATGGAGAGGTAAACTTCCTTGTGTGCTTTGATTTGAAAAATCGATACTATTAACAGCGAAATACATAACTGCTCCAAATGCTACAACCGCAAAGAAGATAATCCATTTTCGAAGAGTAAGGCGCGATTCATTTTCCGCGTTATGTTTCGTTAACATAATGCCAAAAATCATAATAATAGTGATCGCACCAGAGTAAAGTAAAATTTGTGCAACTCCGATAAATTCGGCTGATAAGAGAAAGTACAAACCCGCAATGCTAAGGAACGTAAGCACAAGGGCCAGCATCATATGCATTACTTTCGTTAAATTCAGCATAAGAACGCCGCCGATAATCGCAGACAAGGATAATATAAAGAAAGCTACAAACTCGCCATTCATGCTTTATTCTCCTTCCTGACGTTCTCGTCGTTCTCGTCAAGCCACTGCAAATTTTTAAATAAATCATCACGTGAATACTCTGCGAGTTCAAAGTTATTTGTCATTACAATCGCCTCTGTCGGGCAAACTTCTGTACATAAATCGCAAAGAATACAAATTTCAAAATTAATATCATACGTGTCGATAATTTTTCCTTTTTTTGTAGGATCAGGATGTTTTTTTCCTGTTAATTGAATGCAATCTGTCGGACAAATGTTGGAACACTGATTACAAACAATACATTTCTCTGGATAAAACTTTTGAATACCTCGAAAGCGGTCTGGTAATGGCAACGGTTGATTTGGATAATCATACGTCACCTTTTTCTTACTCAAATTACTAAGCGTATATTTTAACCCTTTAAATAGTCCTTTCATCTCTTGCTGGCACCCCCTTCATAGATTAGAAGAATAGCTCCTTAATCAATGCCGTTAAGAAAATATTTGCAAGTGCGATTGGTAATAATACTTTCCATCCAAACTCCATTAACTGGTCACCTCTTATACGAGGGAACGTAACGCGGAACCAAATCAATAGAAAGACCACACTGCTAAATTTCAAAGCAAACCATACGGCTCCTGGAATAAATCCAAGGAACATAACTGGATTCCATCCGCCTAAAAAGAGTACTGTAATTAAAGATGCCATTCCGAAGAAATATACATACTCTGAAAGCATGAAAAACGCCCAGCGAAACCCTGAGTATTCCGTATGGTATCCTGAAACAAGTTCTGACTCCGCTTCTGGTAAATCAAACGGCGTCCTATTTAACTCTGCAACTGCCGCGATTAAGAAAATGACGAAACCGATTGGCTGTGCGAAAATGTACCATACCTTCTCCTGCGCCGCTACAATTTCATTCAAGTTAAGACTACCAGCTAACAAAACGACACCAATTACACTCATCACAAGTGGAATCTCATAAGAAATCATTTGTGCCGCCGCTCGCATCCCTCCTAAAAGGGAATATTTATTATTTGATGCCCATCCCCCAGTTACGACGCCGATCGTCGTAATCCCAGAAACAGCAATGTAATACAGTAACCCTACGCCAATATCCGCGAACTGAAATTTATCGGTAAACGGGATAACCGCAAGCACCATAAATGCTGGTGCAAATGCAATAACAGGCGCTAATATAAACAACGGTTTATCAGCAGCTTTCGGAATGCTATCTTCTTTTAATAACAGTTTCAAAACATCAGCTACCGTTTGGAGTAAACCGAACCGGCCCCCAACTTGGTTTGGCCCAATCCGTCCTTGCATAAATCCCATCACTTTCCGTTCTGCCAAAATACCGTATGTAACGAAGCCAAGGACTGCAAATAATAGAAGCACCGCTAACCCGAAAAAAATGAAGAAATTCGTCCAGCTTGAAGGTGATTGTAAGAGCGTCTCAATCATTAGCCGTCAACCTCCCCAAGTACAATATCAACCCCACCTAAAATCGTAATTAAATTGGCGATATTTTCACCTTTCAATAATTTCGGTAGGATTTGCAAATTATAAAAAGACGGTCTACGAAATTTCAAACGGTACGGCTCTTTCTTTCCATCACTAGCAATATAACAGCCAATCTCTCCACGCGGTGACTCTATACGGACGAACGCTTCTCCCTTAGGTGCTTTAATAATTTTCGGGACTTTCGCCAGCACAGCGCCGTCTTTCGGGAACTGCTCGGCTGCTTGCTCAATAATTTTCAATGACTCCTCAATTTCCTCCATCCGGCAAACGTAACGATCCCAAGCATCTCCCGTGCTCCCAACAGGAACATCAAAGTCAAAACGATCGTAAATAGAATACGGCTCATCTTTACGAAGATCCCAGTTTACCCCCGTGCACCGTAAATTCGCTCCGCTTAAAGAATATGAAATTGCCTCTTCGGCGTTATATACGCCAACGCCCTTCACACGATTTAAGAAAATTTCATTTCCGCTAACGAGGTCGTGGTAACCTGCCAATTGCTCTCTCATATACGGAACAAACTCTTTCACCTTTTCAATCCAACCGTCTGGCGCATCCCACTTCACGCCGCCGACTCTCATATAGTTGAAAGTAAGCCTTGCACCGCACAATTCACTTAATAAATTTATAATCATCTCTCGTTCACGAAAGGCATATAAAAATGGACTAACCGCTCCTATATCAAGCAAGTTCGTTCCCCACCAGACGAGATGGCTCGCAACTCTCCCAAGCTCCATCGCAAGCACCCGTAAATATTCAGCACGCTCTGGAATCTCAAGATCCATCATCGTCTCTACAGCATGGCAAAGGACGTAATTATTCGTCATCGCTGATAGATAGTCCATTCGATCTGTATACGGGATAATTTGCGTATATTGTAAGCTCTCAGCGATCTTTTCTGTTCCGCGATGCAAATATCCGATAACCGGTGTAGCCTCTTTAATAATTTCCCCGTCAATCTTAATTACAAGCCGAAACACACCATGTGTACTCGGGTGCTGCGGTCCTACATTTAAGAGCATCTCTTCCGTACGGATCACAAGCTACACCTCCACATCATACGGTTCATAATCTTTCCTAAGCGGATACCCTACCCAATCATCTGGCATTAAAATGCGAGATAAATTAGGATGACCTTCAAATACAATACCGAGCAAATCATACGCTTCACGCTCCGGCCAATCTGCCCCTTTCCAAAGCGGCGTCACCGATTCTACTTGCGGCGCTTCCCTATCCAGCTTTACCTTCACTGCTACTGACTGTTTCTTTCCATATGAAAATAAATGAACATACACTTCCATATGTGTCACAAAATCCGTCGCATGTAGCTCTGACATATAATCAAAAGCAAGTCCCTCATGGGATCGTAGCAATTCCATCACTTCATAATATTTTGAAGGCTCCACCACAAGCGTTGGAACATCTTTTGAAAGCTTATTAATATAGGAATCTACTAATGCATATTCCCCTATCTTCTCCTTAACAATCTCCACATAGCGATTTAAATATGGTTGGTTAACTGATGGTTCTTCCTGCTGCGGTTCATCTTCTATCTTATTTACAGCTCCCTTTGCCCTTGCCGCTGCTGCGGCTTTCGCTTTTGCGGCTGCAATTGCTTTTGCTTTCTCATCTCCAGAATCCCCATCACCTTGCGAGGATTTCACTTTCGCCAACGCTGCCGCTTTTGCTTTTGCAACTGCTACAGCCTTTGCCTTCGCTTTTGCTTTTTCTTCGTCCGTTACTTCTTCGTTTCCTTCTCGCTTCTGCTTCGCTAGTGCCGCCGCTTTTGCTTTTTCTTCGTCCGTTACTTCTTCGTTTCCTTCTCGCTTCTGCTTCGCTAGTGCCGCCGCTTTTGCTTTGGCGGCTGCTGCGGCTTTCACCTTCGCTTTTGCTTTTTCTTCGTCCGTTACTCCTTCGTTTCCTTCTCGCTTCTGCTTCGCTAGTGCCGCTACTTTTGCTTTGGCGGCTGCTGCGGCTTTCGCCTTCGCTTTGACTTTTTCTTCGTCCGTTACTTCTTCGTTTCCTTCTCGCTTCTGCTTCGCTAGTGCCGCCGCTTTTGCTTTGGCGGCTGCTGCGGCTTTCGCCTTCGCTTTGACTTTTTCTTCGTCCGTTACTTCTTCGTTTCCTTCTCGCTTCTGCTTCGCTAGTGCCGCCGCTTTTGCTTTGGCTGCTGCTGCGGCTTTCGCCTTCGCTTCTTCTACATTAATCCCCTTATCTTTTGGTAGCGCTTTCTCTTCTTCTCGATGTTCTTCAAGTTTAGACATTTCCGCCTCATGTTTCGCAGCAAGACGTTTTCGCGCTTCCTCTTTCGCATGACGGGCTGCTTCTCTTTTCATACTTTCTAAGTCTTTATTTGGATCACTCATTTATTCGTCACCTGCTTCCCGGTCCTCGCCTCGTAACGAATTTTTTCTTTTAATTTATTAATTCCATAAATTAAAGCAGCAGGATTTGGAGGGCATCCAGGAATATACACATCAACTGGTACAATTTGATCTACACCTTTCACAACAGCATACGAATTCACATACGGACCACCGGCTGTTGCACAAGACCCCATCGCAATTACCCACTTTGGTTCAGGCATTTGATCATATAAGCGCCGAACAATAGGCGCCATTTTCTTCGTTACCGTTCCTGACACAATCATGACATCCGATTGTCTTGGTGAAGTCCGAAAAAATGACCCAAATCGATCTAAATCGTAATGTGATGAGCCTACTCCCATCATTTCAATCGCACAGCATGCCAGTCCAAATGTCATCGGCCATAAAGAGTTGCTCCGCGCCCATCCCTTCAACTGTTCCAATGTAGAAAAAAAGATATTTCTTTCTAATTCCGCTCGATCCCGCGGGTGTAATTCCTCAAAATTTATAACCATTGTAACACCTTCTTTTTCCAAGCATACGCTAATCCAACTAGCAACATCACAACAAAAATGAGCATTTCAATCAGTGCAAATAAACCCAGCTTGTCATATGCAACAGCCCATGGGTATAAAAATAAAGTTTCTACATCAAAGATGACGAACAATAAAGCGAAAATATAATAACGAGCATGAAACCGAATATTTGCATCATGAAAAGGCTCAATTCCACTCTCATACGTCGTCGCTTTCGCTGCACTCGGTTTATTTGGACGCAGCATTTTTCCTAATGTAAGAGCCACTACCGGCAGCAATATACCTAATAGCAAGAAAATCAAAACGATCATATAACTATTTTCATATACACTTGCCATTGTGAAACCCTCCCCCCTGAATTAAGAACAAGTTCACATAGTAAACAATATGTCTTACTTGCATTATTTATTATTTTTAAATTTTTCTAAATAATGCAACTATTTAGTCCATTATAGCAAACTTCAAATTCCTATGTCGATATATTGGGAACAGAAACAACAATTAATACTTACTGAGCAAATCTATTTTTACAACTCATAATAAATGTGTAAAATAAATATAGAAGTTCTATATGTTTTTCAAGCAATCCTAAAAAACATAAACTACAAAAAGGTGGTTCTTATGTATATACAGTGGGTGATATAAATGAAAAAACAAACACATGTAAGTATTCTAATAAGCATTGCATTGTTGTATATAACTATTCATTACGTATCAATGCCCTTTTTATATGAATACGCACTTCCATTTCAAATATTAACTGGAATAAGTACCATATTAATTGATATTACAATTTGTAGTTATATATTTTACTTTTCCAATATGAAACAAGGGTTAGCTCGTTTATTTTGGATGATATTAACTATCGGATCTTTCTCTTATTTCATCGGCGATATAGTAGTTGCTTATCAACGCTTAATTTTGCATGACTACTATACATTCGTTGATCCATCAGACTTTTTTTACTTATTATTTTTAATTAGCTTTACATTTGCCTTTCTATATGAAATTATTTATGGCCGAGACTTATTGGAGCAGCTTTTTACGATATGTGATATTTGTATTATTGTTACAGCTCAATTTACTTTAAGCTACTATTTGCTTATTGAAAGAACCATTCATATTTTTACAACATCATATATCGACATGTTTGTTCAACTCACGTATCCCATGGCTGATTTACTCTTTCTTTTAATAGGAATCAACCTCTTATTCAGGCCATTATTCTTACTACCAAAACAAGTTGGCGCTCTTCTTGGCAGCTCTTTAATTTTGTATGCTACTACGGATGCTATTTATGCTTATATCAAATACTTCCAGCCCGAGCACTCTATGTTCACAGTTGCCCCATTATATCAAGTAACCCTAGTATTAGTAGCAATCGCTTGTATACTTCACACAAAAGAGCCTGAAAAACAAGAACAAGTATTACTAACACCTCAACTCGGTGAATCAATCCGATTATCATTACCGTATATTTCTGTAGTGATGCTTATTGTTTTTATATTGGTCGAAAATGTTTTTGCACCTATCGTAGTAATTGGACTTATAGTAACTTTCGCCTTCGTTCTCATACGCCATATGTTAGTTCGAAGACAAAATAAAATATTATTGCTAGCACAAATGCAATTCAGCTTAGAACTCGAGAAACAAATCGAACTACGTACAGAAGATTTAGTAGAACAAAAAAATGAGTTATATCATAACCAACAAATGTTTAAATCTTTATACGAGCATCATCCAGATCCAATTTTCACATTAGATTTGTACGGTAATTTCCTCAATGTGAACAACGCTGGAACTACTTTACTCGGTTATCAAACGAATGAATTATTAAACCAACCATACTATTCACTTATGTATAAAGAAGATTTGGAAGAGATCATTAATGCCTTTCGTCACGTTAAAAAAGGGAAATCTATTTCTTTAGAAATACGGGCATATCATAAAAATAGAGATATTTACTACTTGCATGTTACAGCTGTTCCCATCTTTTTAAAGGAACATATTTCTGGGGCCTATTTAATGATTAAAGATATTACAGAAAGCAAGCATCAACAAGAACAAATTAATTTCCTAGCATATCACGATACTTTAACGGAACTTGCAAATCGCCGTTCATTTCATCAGCAGTTAGAAGAAGCACTTGCACGAGCAAAAATATCGAAAAGACCTTTTGCTGTTATGTTTCTAGACCTAGATCGCTTTAAAGTTATTAATGATACACTCGGTCACCGGGTAGGAGATCTCTTATTAATTGCAGTAGCAAAAAGGCTCGAACGAATATCAACACAGAATATGAAACTTGCTCGACTAGCTGGGGATGAGTTCACAATCCTTATCGAAAATTATCAAAAAAGGACAGATGTAAAAAGGATAGCTGATATGATTGTAGTAGCCATGAACGAACCATTCGAAATCGAAAATCAACATTTACGAATCTCACCGAGTATCGGGATTGCCATATACCCTGAAGCAGGAGAAGACCCACTGTCTATTTTACAACATGCCGATATGGCCATGTATGAGGCAAAAAATAAAGGGAAAAATCGTAGCTCTCTTTACACGAAAGAACTATATAAGAAAATGGAACGTAAAGCTCGAATCGAAAAAGATTTGCCACTCGCTTTAGTAAACAACGAATTTTATCTCGTCTATCAACCACAAATTGATACGACAACAAATAAAATTATCGGTGCTGAAGCATTAATACGTTGGAAACATCCACTATTAGGTGACATTTCACCATGTGAGTTCATTCCAATTGTGGAAGAGACTCCGCAGGTCATCCCACTTGGACATTGGGTGCTACAAGAATCCTGTCGTCAACTAAAAATATGGCAAAGTTTTGGATACACAGACTTAAAAATGAGTGTCAATTTATCAGCGAAAGAATTTACACAAAATCAATTCATCGAAAATATTTCACGAATACTAAAGGACGTAAAGATTGACCCGAAAGATGTAACACTTGAACTAACAGAACGAATTGCGATGATTGATGAAAAGGAAACATTATCGAGACTAAAGCAATTAAAAGAATATGGTATTCAAACGTCCCTTGATGACTTCGGTACCGGCTACTCTTCTCTTGCTTATTTATCAATTTTCCCTATCGATACATTAAAGGTACCAAAAGAATTTACACAACTAGCCGATCATCGACCTGAAGAGAGAGCCATCGTTTCCACTATCCTTTCTCTTGCAAATACTTTAAATCTCTCTGTCGTTGCTGAAGGAATTGAAACAGAAAAACAGCTTAAGTTTCTGCAAAAAAACAACTGTAAATACATGCAAGGTTACTATTTCAGTAAACCTCTAACGAGTAAACAGTTTATAAAATTTTTACAAAAAACACCCAGTATGAACCAATAGTTCACACTGGGTGTTTTTTTAAAGTGTTGGAATTTTTTTTTCGTAATATTCCTCTGCAATCTCTTCGTAAAAAGCTGCTGCCGTTGTATAAAAATATGGAATCAACCATAAAAATCCAATCCCTAATGTAATACAACTTAATATAAACCAACCAATAAAACTTAAACATAAAATGAAATACTCCATCTTATGTCCAGCCATCATACGACGACTTTCTGTAATAGCTTGATTTATTGAATACTCAGGATGATCATTTATAATAAAATACGTCATCGCATAAGAAAATGATTTAATAATGCCTGGAATAATAAATAGTAAGCACCATAAGAAAATATAAATGTTTACTACTATATATAATAAAAATGACTTTATAAACTTACTTCCTTCTGTAAACCATCTGAATATATGCCCAATACGCGCTTCTTTTTCACGAATTATATGTAGCGCTAAACAATAACCCCCTAGCGTTAAAGGCCCCAACAGCAATATTGTAATAACCTCTATTGAAAGTGAGCTATTCACTTCTTTCCACTCCCAAACCTGAGAGAGAATGAACTGAATACTAAAACTAAAAACTGAAGTAAGAATCGAAATAAGTAATGTTGCCCCAACAGCTAAGCCCCATTTTCCTTCTAGTGAATCTAGCGCTTCTCCTTTTAAATCACTAATCATAATTAGCCTCCTATACGTAACAATTCCATTAGTATAGCATGTTCCTACTGCAATTCACCTTTTGCAATATAGCGATAAAAATGTGCTGTCGTTGTACCTACATATGGACTAAGCCAAAGAAACCCTATTCCAAGAGTAAGAATCGCTAAAATAGCCCACCCTATGAAGCTAAGCCATAGAAGAAATAAATCTAGTTTATGTCCCTTCATAAGATTCTTACTTTCTTTCATCGCCTGTGAAACGCTATAATCTGGATTTTCAATCATCACATAATACGTCATCGCATAAGAAAAATACATCACAATCATTACAACAATCGAAATAGCTAATAGTACGAAGAAAGCAATTGCAAACGACGTATTCCCTTCTTCACCCAAAAACGCGAATAAACCTAGTAACAACATCGGAATCCATGTACCTGTATATAACAAAATCGCAAGCATTGCCCACATTGTTTTCATCATTCTTTTAAAGCCGCGAAATCCTTCAAATAAATAATCTACTCTAGCATCTTCTCGTTTACTAATTTGTAGCAACACATTCGTATAACCGTACGATGTAATACCATAAGATGCATTACTCAAAATGATCATTATGCAATAAAAGATCCCAAATGTAACACCTGCTCCGATTGATATTGTTTCCTCTTCAAGTGAGCCTGTTAAACCAGCAAATAAGAAAAATATAATAAGTCCTGGAATTAAAAGTATAAGCATTGCGGCCATTGAAACAACATAACTTAAAATAAAATATAAAATCGTTGATCCAACACCTAGTCCCCATTTTCCCTTTAAAGAGTGCAACGCTTCTCGTTTCATTTCACCGATCATTGATTCATCTCCTTTATGAAATATAAATTGTTGTACATTCTCTACTTATACGAACAACAATATAATTATACCGATTTTTCAAATTTATTCCATCCATTAAATTCAGTTCCAGTTTCGACATTTAAATAAAACACAGCTATGCATAACAAATAACTAACCTGCAGTTCTTTTTATTTCTTGATTTTCACCTGGCATGGGGCAGAAAAAAGCCCTGACCGCTTCTATGCATGGCTAGATGCTCTCTCCTACCTAAAAAAAGGCGTCTTTTCCTCTTTTAATTTATATCCATAACAAAAAATCCGTAAAGGCAAGAGCCCTTACGGATTTTTTTACTTCATATCAGAAACGTTTAAACGGTTCACAGCACGCTGTAAGGCCATTTCTGCACGTCTAAAGTCAACATGTGCTTGTTTCTCTTGCATACGTTGCTCAGCGCGACGTTTCGATTCATTTGCACGATGGATGTCGATATGGTTTGCTTCTTCAGCAGATGATGATAATACAGTTACTTTATCTGGACGAACTTCGATAAAGCCACCGCTTACTGCTACATAATCAGTGTGCCCATCATGTTTCAGACGAACTGCACTAATTTTTAACGGTGCAACAGTTGGAATGTGACCTGGTAAGATCCCCATTTCCCCACTCTCTGCTTTTACACTTACCATTTCTACTTCTTTTTCGTAAACCGGTCCATCAGGAGTTACAATACTGACTGGAAATGTCTTCATAATTCGTCCCTCCTAAGGCCTTACGCCATCATTTTCTTCGCGTTTTCAATAACATCTTCAATGCTACCAACAAGACGGAATGCATCTTCTGGAAGGTCATCATATTTTCCTTCTAGAATTTCTTTGAAACCACTAACTGTATTTTTTACAGGTACGTAAGAACCTTTTTGACCTGTAAACTGCTCAGCTACGTGGAAGTTTTGAGATAAGAAGAATTGAATACGACGAGCACGATGTACAACTAACTTATCTTCTTCAGATAACTCATCCATACCTAAGATAGCGATGATATCTTGAAGCTCTTTATAACGTTGTAAAGTTTGCTGTACTTGACGAGCTACTCCATAATGCTCTTCTCCTACGATTTCTGGAGAAAGTGCACGAGATGTAGATGCTAATGGATCTACGGCTGGGTAAATACCCATTTGTGTTAAACGACGCTCTAAGTTTGTTGTTGCATCTAAGTGAGCGAATGTTGTAGCTGGTGCTGGATCCGTATAGTCATCGGCTGGTACATATACCGCTTGGATAGACGTGATAGATCCTTTATTTGTAGATGTAATACGCTCTTGTAATTGACCCATTTCTGTTGCAAGTGTTGGTTGGTAACCTACCGCAGATGGCATACGACCAAGAAGGGCAGATACTTCAGAACCTGCTTGCGTGAAACGGAAGATGTTATCGATGAACAATAGTACGTCTTGTCCTTGCTCATCACGGAAATGTTCAGCCATTGTTAAGCCTGTTAATGCAACACGTTGACGTGCTCCAGGTGGCTCGTTCATTTGTCCGAATACCATCGCAGTTTTCTTAATTACGCCAGAATCGCTCATTTCGTGGTATAAGTCGTTACCTTCACGAGTACGCTCACCTACACCAGCGAATACAGAGATACCACCGTGTTCTTGTGCGATGTTGTTAATTAATTCCTGAATTAATACTGTTTTACCTACACCGGCACCACCGAATAGACCGATCTTACCACCCTTAATGTAAGGGGCAAGTAAATCTACTACTTTAATACCAGTTTCAAGAATTTCTACTTTAGTAGATAATTCTTCGAATGCAGGCGCTTGACGGTGAATTGGATCACGACGTACATCGGCAGGAACTTCACCATCTAAGTCAATTGCATCACCTAATACGTTAAATACACGACCAAGTGTTGCATCACCAACTGGTACAGAGATTGCTTTACCAGTATCTTCTACTTCTGTGCCACGAACAAGTCCATCTGTGGAAGACATCGCAACTGTACGAACTGTGTCATCACCTAAATGAAGTGCAACTTCAAATGTTAAGTTAATGCTTGCTCCGTTTTCGTTGCTTTGTTTTACCGTAAGGGCGTTGTAGATTTCTGGTAGCTTTCCGCCATCAAACTTAACGTCTACAACCGGACCCATGATTTGCGTAACGCGCCCTTTATTCATCGGGTTCCCTCCTAGCTTTCTTTTAATTAGCCAGCTTTCTAAGAGAAGTCGGCTTTTAATTTTTATTAGTTTATAGCTTACGCGACTCTCCTGTTCTGGACGAGCCGCCTACGCTTTTTATTGAATCTAGCTCCAGCGGTTAGAATGTTCGGTGGCTTCGCTTTTTCCTGCGAGGCACAAATCGCCTCTACGTCAAAAGCTCCATCACCCTCTCATTCTGAACGAACCGCCTACGCTTTTTATTACTATTCTAACGCTGCTACTCCACCAACGATTTCCGTAATTTCTTGCGTAATCGCTGCTTGACGTGCACGGTTGAATGAAAGTGTAAGTGAATCGATAACTTCCATTGCGTTGTCTGTAGCACTCTTCATTGCTGTCATACGCGCCGCGTGCTCACTTGCTTTACCGTCTAGTAATGCACCGTACACTAAGCTTTCTGCGTATTGTGGCAATAATACTTTTAAAATTTCTTCTTCAGAAGGTTCGAATTCATAAGCTGTCGTCGGTTTGTCAGACGCCACATCCGTAAGCGGTAAAATTTTATTCTCCGTTACTTCTTGTGAAATTTTACTTACATAATGATTGTAGTAAATGTACAGCTCATCATAAGCACCATCTGCGAACATCGCAATTGCTCGAGAAGCAATATCTTTAATATCAATAAATGATGGGTGGTCAGATAATCCAACTACTTCATCAATGATGTTAAAGCCGCGACGTTTTAAATAATCACGTCCTAGTCGTCCAAGCACAATAATTGAATATTGGTTTGAATCCATATTATGACGTTCACGAATTACGTTACTTACTGTACGTAATACGTTACTGTTATAACCACCTGCTAGTCCGCGATCAGATGTAATAACGATGTATCCTGTACGCTTTACAGGACGCGCATTTAGCATTGGATGATTAATCCCTTTACTTCCTTGCGCAATGCTCGCTACTACTTCTTGAATCTTTTCCATATACGGAACGAAAGATTTAGCATTTTGCTCTGCACGGTTTAACTTAGATGCAGATACCATCTCCATCGCTTTCGTAATTTGACTCGTTTTCTTTGTCGAGTTAATCTTCGCTTTTATATCGCGTAAAGATGCCACAGTTTTCACCACCTTTTTTCCGGAAGTTGGCACGATTAGTAAGAATCCTCTTCCTAATCTACGTTGCAAGATATTCTTGCTCATGATTGAAGGAAAAGAATAGGTGCACCTACTCTTTTCCTTTACATAACCGTCAGCAATCTCAAAAGCTGAGATGCCTTTTATATGATCTAGCTCCAGCGGCTTGAATGCTCGGTGGCTTCACTTCTTCCTACGGGGCAAAACCGCCTCTTCGTCAGAAGCTCCATCCCCCTCACATTCAGGACGAGCCGCTTCCGCTTTTATTTATTATTCAGAAGCTACGAATACTTTTTTAAATCCGTTAATTGCTGCTGCAAATTTGTCGTCATCCGCAAGTTTCTTAGTTGTGCGAATTTCGCTTAATAAGTCAGCTGCATTTGAATCTAACCAAGCATGGAATTCTTCTTCGAAACGAGTGATATCTACTACTGGGATATCATCTAGGAATCCACGTGTTAAAGCGTAAAGAATGATAACTTGTTTCTCTACACGTAACGGTTTGTGTAATCCTTGTTTTAATACCTCAACTGTACGAGCACCACGGTTTAATTTCGCTTGTGTTGCTTTATCAAGGTCAGAACCGAACTGAGCGAACGCTTCTAACTCTCGGTAAGATGCAAGGTCAAGACGAAGTGTACCTGATACTTTACTCATTGCTTTAATCTGAGCAGATCCACCTACACGAGATACAGAAGTACCCGCATCGATCGCTGGACGTACGCCAGAGAAGAATAGGTCAGATTGTAAGAAGATTTGTCCATCCGTAATAGAGATTACGTTGGTTGGGATGTAAGCTGATACGTCCCCTGCTTGTGTTTCGATGAAAGGTAGTGCAGTTAAAGAACCGCCGCCTCTTGCATCACTTAATTTTGCTGCACGCTCTAATAAACGAGAATGTAAGTAGAATACATCCCCTGGATATGCTTCACGACCTGGAGGACGACGTAATAGTAATGAAAGCTCACGGTAAGCCGCTGCTTGTTTAGATAAGTCATCATATACTACTAATACGTGTTTACCATTGTACATAAACTCTTCACCCATTGTTACACCAGCATAAGCAGCTAGGTATAATAATGGAGCTGGTTGAGAAGCTGATGCAGTTACAACGATTGTGTAATCTAATGCACCGTGCTTACGTAGTGTTTCTACTACGTTACGTACAGTTGATTCTTTTTGTCCGATAGCTACATAGATACAAACCATATCTTCATCTTTTTGGTTAATGATTGTATCAAGTGCAACTGCTGTTTTACCTGTTTGACGGTCACCGATGATTAACTCACGTTGACCACGGCCAATTGGTACAAGAGCATCGATCGCTTTAATACCTGTTTGAAGTGGCTCATGAACAGATTTACGATCCATTACACCTGGTGCTGGACTTTCGATTGGACGAGTGTTTGTTGTATTGATTGGGCCTAAACCATCAACTGGTTGACCTAATGGGTTTACAACACGACCGATTAGTTCTTTTCCTACTGGTACTTGCATGATGCGACCAGTACGACGAACTTCGTCACCTTCACGGATTTCTGTGTAAGGTCCTAAAATAATGATACCTACGTTGTTTTCCTCTAAGTTTTGTGCTAGTCCCATAACGCCGTTAGAGAACTCTACAAGTTCACCAGCCATAACGTTATCAAGACCATGAGCACGCGCAATACCGTCACCAACTTGGATAACTGTACCAACATCACTAACTTCGATTTCAGACTGATAGTTCTCGATTTGTTGCTTTATCAGTGCGCTAATTTCTTCAGCTCTGATGCTCATGTGCTTCACCCCTATCTATTCTTCATTAATTCACGCTGAATACGTGCTAATTTTCCTTGTAAGCTTCCGTCGTAAATGCGATTTCCAATACGTACTTTAATGCCGCCTAGTAAATCTTCATCTACAACATTTTTCACGCGAATTGCATCTTTTCCTGTTTTTTTTGCAAATGCTTCTGCAACGTTAAGTTTTTCTTCTTCTGATAGAAGACGAATAGAATATACAGTTGCATCCGCTACGTTACGTTCTTCATTAGCAAGAACAACATATTCATCTGCAATTTCAGGTAGAATATCAATACGCTTGTTATCAATTAAAATATATAACGTATTTAAAATAGATTCAGAAACAGATGCGAATACGTTTGCAAGAAACGTTTTCTTCTGCTCTTTTGAAATGTTCGGTTGCGTTAAAAAGCTATGTAGTTCTCCGTTCTTTACATAAACGTTTTGTACAAGGCGTAATTCCTCTTCAAACATTTCTAATACGTGTTTTTCTTTTGCAATTTTGAAAAGAGCGACAGCATAACGTTTTGCTACAATCCCATTGCTCATCGCGCTTCTCCTACTTCTTTAATATAATCGCGAATTAACTTCACTTGATCTTCTTCTTTTAACTCTTTTTCAATTACTTTAGAAGCAATTTGAACAGATAAAGAAGCGACTTGTTCTTGTAAAGCAGCAATCGCTTGCTCTTTTTCGCGTTGAATTTCTTGTACAGCAGATGTTTTAATTGATTCTGCTTCTTCTTTCGCAGCAGCAACAATAACATCTTTTTGATCTACAGCTTGTTTTTTCGCTCTTTCGATTAACTCTTGTGCTTCAACACGCGATTGTTTTAACATTTCACGTTGTTCTTCTACTAACTTCTTCGCTTCAATGTTACTTCTTTCTGCAGCGTCGATTTCATTAGTAACATGCTCTTCACGTTCTTTCATAATTCCCATTAAAGGACCCCACGCAAATTTGCGTAGCATTACTAATAGAAGTAAGAAAATGAACAATGTATAAGCAATCGTTCCAAATGGAATGGAAGCACCTAATAATAAAGTTGGCACAAGGATTCACTCCCTTCAAAATATCTAAATTGATCCTATGAAAAAAAAAGACATACATTTCGTTCATAAAGCAATGGCGAAGAAAGTTCGGAAAAACACTCTTCGCCATCTATGTAAGGGGAGTCTCCCTTATTTGTTCATTACGATGAAAGCAATAACTACACCGATAATTGGAAGTGCCTCAACTAATGCAACCCCGATGAACATAATTGTTTGAAGTGCGCCTTTTAATTCTGGTTGACGAGCAACACCTTCGATTGTACGTGATACGATAAGACCGTTACCAATACCTGCACCTAATGCTGATAAACCAATTGCAATTGCAGCTGCGATTACACCTAAACTCATTTAATTTGTCCTCCTTTGTATTATAAAAAAATAAATTTTTTCTTACTTAAATTATATTAATGGTCATGGCTTACTTTATGAGCCATATAAACCATCGTTAACATTACGAAAATAAATGACTGGATTGATCCAACGAATACACTGAATCCCATCCATGCTAACATCGGTACAAGTGCACCTAATGCTCCAAGGAATGATGCTCCGCCTAACTTAGCAAGTAATCCTAATAAGATTTCACCTGCATAAATGTTACCAAACAAACGAAGACCTAACGTTAATGTGTTAGCAAACTCCTCAATAACCTTTAATGGGAATAAGAATTTCATAGGTTGGAAATAACCTTTAGCATATTCTTTCGTACCCTTCATCTTAATTCCATAATAATGGGTGAGGGTAACTACCATCACGGCTAATGTTAATGCAACTGCTGGATCAGACGTTGGTGATCTCCACCATGCAATATGTTCGCCAGCCTCAACTGTTGAATACATGAATGGTAAACCAAGGAAGTTCGATACGATGATAAACATGATAAGCGTAACGCCAAGCGTTAAGAAACGTCCACCTGTTTTCCAGTCCATCGTACTATTGATAATCCCTTTCACGAAGTCAAACACCCATTCCATGAAATTTTGCATTCCGGTTGGGCGAAGCGCTAAGCTGCGAGTTCCGATAACAGCGATTAAGAAAACAATAACTGCTGCTACAGTAACCATCATAACTGATGACAAATCGAACGTTAAACCTAGAAATTTAACTAATTTACCGTGTTCCACTAGTAATTCACCTCTCTTCCCTGCTCGTATACTCTAAATAAAGAAAATCTATGATCATGACAAGGTATCCTGTCAGCAATCCTACACCTAAGCCCCACATCGCAATTAACTCTTGATATTTGGCTGCAAATAAAATTAATAACCCAATCGTGGCGAATCTTGAATATGTACTTACCGCTGTCGCCTTAAACTTCACGTTTTCTCCATTTGTTACGCGATCTAATAGCTTGTCTGTTCTACGTGCAATGATGCGCAAACTAAGAAAACTGAAAATCGTTCCGATAATCAGCCCAAGAAATACATCCTTGTAAGAGGTAATTCCCCATCCTAGCACTAGAAGCGCAAGCAAGTAGTACATATATTTCTTTTGTCTTTGGACAAGTCCATGTACGTCTATCATCATTGCTCTCCCGAATAGTAATGTTGAATGAGTCGAATCATTGCGTATACCCCTGTTCCTAACCCGAGTAATAACCCTATAATAAGAAACAACGGAAACGTTCCAACCTTATTATCAATCCATTGCCCACCAAAGATTCCAATAAGAATAGAACCAACTAACTGAGCAAGTATTCCTGACATTAAAGCATACGCTTTTATATGGCTGCGATCGTTTTTTTGCAAGGATTCATCCCTCCAATATGTAACCCTCATTCACGATGTGTTAATAATAACTCATTTTTCTGCATAAATTCTATACAAAATAAAAAGTTTACATTTTCGTCACGGAATAGATGCATTTTTGTCACTGAAAGCCCTACCATCTATCCCCGTTGTTAGCATACAATAGGGTATTAACAGTGTCAACGAGAAATCGTAAAAAATCAAAAAATTTGAGTATTAGGCATTTCCTCCCAAAAATGAAAACGTTCCCCTTCTAAATACTGGTTAGAGATATGCAATTTCTAACAGCTCTCTCTTTATAATAGAAGAAAATGTTCACAAGTTTGTCACTATTATATTTTTAAGATATAGCGCTTTCCTTCCATAATATAGTGTTCTCTAGACGTAAGACTTCTATATTATATGTGATGTGTATATAACTTATGTTGTATATACCCTGTATATTTATCTCCCCCTCCCCCGTGCGCTAAGGGCGAAAAAAAACGAGAGGGGAATCCCCCTCTCGTCTGTTGTCTTACTTCGTTCCGAATAAACGGTCACCAGCATCACCAAGACCTGGAACTACATAACCATGGTCATTTAATTTCTCATCTAATGCTGCTATATAAATATCAACATCAGGATGCTCTTCCTGTACTACTTTTACTCCTTCTGGAGCAGCTACGATACACATTAATTTAATGTTCTTTGCACCGCGCTTTTTCAGAGAATTAATTGCTTCAGCCGCAGAACCACCTGTTGCTAGCATTGGATCTAGTACGATAAAGTCACGCTCTTCTACATCCGTTGGAAGTTTCACATAGTATTCTACCGGTTGCAATGTTTCAGGATCACGGTATAAACCAACGTGTCCTACTTTTGCTGCTGGAATTAATTTCAGAATTCCATCAACCATTCCTAAACCTGCACGTAAAATCGGAATTAAACCAAGTTTTTTACCAGCGATCACTTTTGTTGTCGCTTTGCTTACAGGTGTTTCAATTTCAATGTCTTGAAGTGGAAGGTCGCGAGTAATTTCGAAAGCCATTAAGCTTGCTACTTCGTCCACTAATTCACGAAAATCTTTTGTACCTGTATTCTTATCGCGAATATATGTAATCTTATGTTGAATTAACGGGTGATCAAATACATACAGTTTTCCCATGTGAATCTCTCCTTTAGATGATATTCATGCGTTTACACGCTTTTTTGCACTATTTACGATTGTAAAGAAAACGCTACTAATATTCAAGGGCAAATTTGGTAAAATCGTGAATTAGAATGAATCTATCTAGTATCTTTACCAATTATGGGAGCTGTATCCTTCATTATATCGCCAAAATTTATTCATCATTTGTATACATACTTTAAAAATAATATATGTCCACAAAAAAGACTGCCAAAACAATTACGTTTCAGCAGTCTTTTTCAATCTATTATAGATCTGTATACATTGGGAATTTGCTCGTTAACGCTTCTACACGCTTACTTGCTTCTTCTAATGCAACTTCATTCTCATGATTTTTTAATGTATAAGCAATAAGTGCCGCAATTTCATCCATTTCTTCTAAACCGAAACCACGAGATGTTACAGCTGCTGTACCGATACGTACGCCGCTTGTTACAAATGGGCTTGCTGTTTCAAATGGAATTGTATTTTTGTTCACTGTAATACCAACTTCATCTAATACGTGCTCTGCTACTTTACCTGTAATTTCTAAGTTACGAACATCAATCAAGATTAAATGATTGTCTGTTCCGCCAGAAACAAGTGTAAGTCCTTCTTTTTGAAGACCTTCAGCTAAGCGGTTCGCATTATTAATGATATTTTGTGCATATGTTTTAAACTCATCTTGTAGTGTCTCACCAAATGCAACAGCTTTTGCAGCAATTACGTGCATAAGTGGACCACCTTGAATACCAGGGAAGATTGATTTATCAATTTGTTTTGCAAATTGCTCTTCACATAAAATCATACCACCACGTGGACCACGTAATGTTTTATGTGTTGTCGTTGTAACGAAATGTGCATGTGGTACTGGGTTTGGATGTAAACCAGCAGCTACTAAACCAGCGATATGTGCCATATCAACCATAAAGTATGCACCCACTTCATCTGCAATCTCACGGAATCGTTTGAAATCGATAACACGAGGATATGCACTTGCACCTGCAACGATTAATTTTGGTTTATGTTCTTTCGCTTTTGCTAATACATCATCGTAATTAATGCGATGAGATTCAGCATCCACGCCATATTCTACGAAATTATATTGTACTCCACTGAAGTTAACAGGGCTTCCGTGTGTTAAGTGACCACCATGAGATAAATTCATACCAAGTACTGTATCGCCTTGCTCTAAAATCGTGAAGTATACTGCCATGTTCGCTTGTGCACCAGAATGTGGTTGAACATTTACATGCTCTGCGCCAAAAATTTCTTTCGCGCGATCACGTGCGATATCTTCTACTACGTCTACGTGTTCACAACCACCATAGTAACGTTTTCCAGGATATCCTTCAGCATACTTATTCGTTAAAACAGAACCTTGCGCCTCCATTACTGCTTCACTTACGAAATTTTCCGAAGCAATTAACTCAATCTTTGAACGCTGTCTTCCTAGTTCTGCCTCAATTGCAGCAAATACCTTTTCATCTTGACGTTTTAAATGATTCACCAAAATCCCCCTTTTCTGAACGAATTACATCAATTCCCAATAGTTTTTTCTCATTTATTCAGAAAAAACGAAAATTCAGGTTGTAATTCTTTCGAACCTTCATGTTTTCAACTACATTCTAACATGACTTTCTATATCATAAAAGAAAAAAAAAGACCAAAATTGGTCTTTTCTTTCTTCTATTATAAAGTCAGACTACATACCTTTTACCTTTCGATATAAAGCTGTTATAAGACTTTATAATTTTTCATGTTTAACGACAAGGAATAGCTTCTTCATTTGCCGCATAAACAGCACGTGCTCCACCTATTAGTTTCCCACGTGTTTTCGCCATCGTTACATGCGCACTTCCTATTTCCTTCACACTTGTACGAACCGGTACAGCTACATGCTTTAAATGCATACCGATAAATGTATCACCGATATCCATTCCTGCATCTGCTGTAATAAACTCAATTACTACCGGATCTTTAAAATTGTGATACGCATACGTCGCTAATGCACCACCTGCTGATCTAACAGGCGTAACTGTTACAATTTCAAATTGATATTTCATCGCTACATCTCTCTCAACTACTAAAGCACGATTTAAATGCTCACAACATTGAAACGCCAATTCAATACCTGTTCGTTCTTGAAATTGTTTAAATTCAGAAAAAATCGCCTCTGCCACTTCCATCGTTCCTGATGTTCCAATTCTTTCACCTAGCACTTCGCTCGTGCTACACCCCACTACAAAAATTTGGCCTCTTTGCAGTGAAGCTTGTTCTTGGAAATCAGAAAGCGACATTTGCAGCTGTTCTCTTACCTTTACGATTTCTGTCATTACGCCTCTTCCTTTCACAAGTTGGTTCACCAAATTATATTTCATACTACTTATAGTTAGAATCTATTACTTTGTTTCGTACGTTTTAATTTTTCCTACGCGGTTTTCGTGACGGCCACCTTCATAGTCAGTTGTTAGCCAAATTTTTGCGATATCACGCGCTAGACCAGCTCCAATTACACGCTCGCCCATTGCTAACATGTTAGTGTCATTATGCTCTCTCGTCGCTTTCGCACTGAAAGTATCATGAACTAATGCACAACGAATACCATTTACTTTGTTTGCTGCGATTGACATACCAATGCCCGTCCCGCAAACTAAAATGCCACGATCCACTTCACCATTTGCGACCATTTCTGCTGCCGGAAACGCAAAATCAGGGTAATCAACAGAACCAGCTTCACATTCACAACCTAAATCAATATATTCAATATTTAACTCTTCTAATAAACTTACAAGTTCTTTACGGATATTCATACCGCCGTGATCAGATGCTACCACTACTTTCATTTTTACCCCTCCAAAGTTTCAATCAATTATCTTCATTTCACACTCGCTACCTTAATGGAACGAAGTGATCTCCAATATCGTATTATACACGAAACATCAACCTTCTGAATGTTTTTTCAGTAAAGTTTGTACAAGTTTTTCCATCTCTTCTAACGTTTCTTTATAAATAGAAAGCGATCCACCAAATGGATCTGAAATATCCTTACTTACACCCTCAGTTAATCCATATAATGTATCCAATTTCTTTTCAACACTCGGATAATGCCCAAGTACAATTTGCTTATGGTTTTCCGTCATTGTTACTACAATATCCGCCCAATCAACTAAAGTATCGTTTACCTGCTGTGCAGCATGGTCGATTACAATTCCTTTTTCAGCTAAAGCTTCCTTTACATGTACCGACGCATCGCTTCCAGGATAGGCAAAAACACCAGCAGATTGCACTTCAAATTTACCTTCTCCATAATGACGAAGCAAAGCCTCAGCCATCGGACTACGGCATGTATTTCCAGTGCAAACAAATAACACCCGTTTCATCCAAACCCACCCCTTTTTTTCTGTTTCCTACCATTTATCCCCGATTGATGAAGGCTAATAATCAGGAGGGGATGAACACCCTCCACTGATTAAAGTTTCACTTTATCATAGCGTACATTAGAATAGAACAAAAGAAATGTGAATATACGAAAGGCGCATTTCTCTTATATTTTTTCTAAGAAAAATGCGCCTTATCCACATATATGTGAAACCCTATTTCCAAGCGCCCAAAGTATTTACCATACATAATGAACACACTACGAAACAAAATAAGGAATCCATTTCATACGAAACAGATTCCTTTCATACAATAATTATTTCATTGTAACTTTCATTACTTCTGTTGAACCTTTTGTAGCTGTTACACCTATAGTTGTCTTAATAGACTCAGCTGCATCTGTGTTTGTAATAACGATTGGAGTAATTGTGCTTTTCGCTTTTTCACGAATTAATTCTAAGTCGAATGAGATTAATTTATCTCCAGCTTTTACAGATTGTCCTTCAGAAACGTGAGCTTCGAAACCTTCACCTTCCATTTTTACAGTTTCTAATCCAACGTGGATTAAAATTTCTGTACCGTTTTTCGCTTTAATTCCAATAGCATGTTTCGTGTGGAATAATTGTACGATTTCACCATCAACTGGAGATACAACTACACCTTCAGTAGGATCGATTGCAACACCGTCACCCATCATACGACCAGCGAATACTGGATCTGGTACTTCTTCAATATTTTTCACTGCTCCAGTTAATGGAGCTACGATTGTTTCTTCATTTGTTTTTGAACCAAAACCGAATAATTTTTTAAACATAGGATAGTCCTCCTTATAATTTACCTAAAAGTTTATAGGGCAATCTCTATTCAAGATCGAAATACACGTAAGACTTCATACTTCGAATGTTATACTGAAAAAACGCTTTCGAAATAAATCATGTCATTACTACTAGACTCTTATTGTAGCGCCTCACAAAATTCCAGTCAATTCTGATTGTCTGAATAACAATAAGAAGTTAACTTCTACTTATATTTTCTCTTTTTTTCACTTACTTGTCTAGAGGTCTTTACTACATTTTATTTTTTGTTGTTAATTTGTAAAATTTCTTTCGAATTTTCGTTGAAATTAACTTGACTAAAGTAAGTAACTATTTTATTATTACTTACATAAGATAAGTTAATAACTTTTAGGAGGTTTTTGAAATGATGGATATCGGTCTTCTTATTATTCGTCTTATTATAGGAATTACATTCATGGGTCACGGTGCTCAAAAATTATTCGGTTGGTTTGGTGGCTACGGGCTGAAAGGAACAGGTGGCTGGATGGAATCAATCGGTTTACGCCCTGGTGTATTTATGGCATTTATGGCTGGCGCAACTGAACTATTAGGTGGTTTCTTATTCGCAGCAGGTATTTTCACTGTAGTTGGTTCATTATTTATCGTAGGAACAATGTTAGTAGCAATCTTCACAGTTCACGGAAAAAATGGTTACTGGGTAACACAAAACGGATTTGAGTATAATTTAATGTTAATCGCCGTTGCAGTTGGTGTAGCTTTAATCGGCCCTGGTGCTTACGTTTTACTTTAATATTTATCTCTATTTCGAGATATTTACCAAAAAAGGGATTACTTCAAATTGAGGTAATCTCTTTTTTACATCATCAAAAAAATATTATTTTCAGCAGGAGATTCCCATTGATATCTTGTAAACAAACAATAAGTATTCATATTTAGAAAGGGGATTACAACATGTTATCCATTAATCCAAACGAACAAACCGAAAAAGATAATTACAAATTACTAACAGGAAGTATCATTCCACGTCCTGTTGCATTCGTTACTTCTGTAACTAAAGATGGTGTATTGAACGGTGCGCCATATAGTTATTTCAATATCGTCGCTGCCAATCCACCACTTATCTCGGTTTCCGTACAACGCAAAGAAGGAAAACCGAAAGACACTTCCCGAAACGCAATCGAAAAAGGGGAATTTGTCGTACATATTTCTGATGAATCTTACGTAGAAGCGATCAATGAAACAGCAGCCAACCTACCTCCTAATGAAAGTGAAATCGAATTAGCAAAACTAACACCAATCGACAGTGATGTCATTTCAGTACCAGGGGTGAAAGAAGCAAACATTCGAATGGAATGCGTATTAGAACGCGCTATCCCGCTCGGCGGAACCGAAGACTCACCAGCTTGTGATCTACTAATTGGCCGCGTCGTTCGCTTCCACGTCGCAGAACACTTATACGAAAACGGTCGAATTCACGCCGAAGAACTAAAACCAATAAGCCGCCTAGCAGGACACAACTACGCAAAACTAGGAGAACAATTTGAATTAGTGAGGCCAATTTAAAGGTGGAAGCGGCTCGTTTAGAATCGCAGGACACTTCAAGCTCTCGACCTTGAAGCGCTTTTTGCTTCGAGTGAGAGAGCGAAATGGCCGGAGATTCTAGCCGCTGGAGCTGGATACTATTTAAAAGTGGAGGCGGCTCGTTCAGAATGAGAGGGGGATGGATCTTCTGACGTAGAGGCGCTTTTTGCCTCGCAGGAAGACGCGAAGCCACCGACCATTCTAGCCGCTGGAGCTGGATACATTTAAAAGCGGAACCGACTGCCCAGGCCCGGTGGCTAAGGTTCTTCCTCACAGAAGATGCTTTTTATCTTCTCGTGGGGAAGGTTCTTAGCTGGCCACTGGAACTGGATATATCCCCTAAAAGCGCAAGGGGCCCGTTCACTTCCATCACCTAAACATAACCCCCGCTGAAAGCGGGGGATTTTTTATCGTAATTCTTCGTTCTTCTCCTCTAATGACGGGAATTTCTCTTTTTTAGATCTACTAAGCTTTATTACAAAGAAATATAAGGAAAGTAACGTAATAAGAAAAACAATTAAAAACGGATACGGTGAATAAAACGCACGCGCTGCCTCAGTTTTTCCCGCAACAAATTTTAATGACTCGATATCTAAAAACTCAGCAAACATTTGTACACCGAGCATACTAAACCAAAAAACAAAAAAACTAATAATAATACCAAAAACTTGTTTTACTCTCGTCATTCATCTTATCCTTTCTATATAATGATTTTTTTATTTAAATGAATATAGCGCAAACGCAACTATGTACAAAAAGGAAATATCTCATCATTCACGAATCAATTTAATCCAGCCGAGAACCGCAATTTGTAAAATAACGCCCCAAACGATAAGTCGGCGTCACCACCTTGGGAAAAATGTTACATACCATTTTCAGCAATTTATCCTTACATAAAATTATATAGGAAAAAGGAGATACAATCCAAATCCAACAAGAATAATACCACCTACTATTTCACCGTATGTACCAAGCATATTTTTGGCATGGCTACCAAGCAATAAACCCATCCAAGCTAGTAACATACTTATTAGTCCGAACAGTAATATCGTAATAATTGTCTCTGCTCCGTAAATTCCAAGACTAAGACCTACTGAAAAACTATCTATACTGACACCAAATGCAAATACAAATAAACTAATTCCAATTGGAGCAGTTCTAGTCTCTTCCCCTTCTAAAATAGACGAATATACGATATAAAACCCTAGCCCAATTAATAAAATAGCTCCTGCAAAATTCGCGACATCCCCATACCTCTCTGATAGAAAACGTCCTAGTACCATTCCGATAAATGGCATAATAATATGAAATATCCCAATCGTCATACCGATATAAAGGATTTGTCTTAACTTTAATGTCACCATCCCCATACCGAGGCTCACTGAAAATGCATCCATCCCCAGGGCGAATGCCATAATTATTAAAGGTATTAATTGTTCAAGTGTCATTCATATCCCCCCTCGGACGTGCTACTTCACAATATGCTTATCCAAGGAGAAATATTCTGTTTGCTAAAGGTACATTATCATTCAATAATAATCTGATGTCCCGCAGCTTTTGTTAAACGATTCATAATTGCATTTCCTATTCCTTCATTTGGGAATGATTCACTAAAAATAACATCTACTTCACTTGCATCAAACGTTCTAAGCACATCATATAACTTAGTCGCAACGCTGGCTAAATCGCTTCGCACACCGCAAGACAATACAACATCTGCACTATATACATGTTGATACTCTTCTGTCGTTAATACACCTACTTTAAACCCTTCTTTCTTCTTCTCATCCACAATACGTTGAATAAACTCACGGGACCCTTCAACAATACTAAGTGGCGCTTTCGGTGCATAATGTGTATATTTCATTCCAGGTGATTTCGGTTTTTCTTTCTCATCCTTTAAAGCTGGATCTAAAGAAACACTTCCTATCACTGCTTCTAATTGCTCCTTCGTAATCCCACCTGGACGTAAAATCGTCGGAACCTCGCTCGTACAATCAATTACAGTTGATTCAACTCCTACTCCTGTTGCCCCGCCATCAACAATACCAGCAATTTTTCCATTTAAATCTTCATATACATGAGAAGCTAACGTTGGACTTGGGCGTCCTGAACGATTCGCACTCGGTGCCGCAACAGGCACGTTTGCCTCTTCAATAAGAGCGAGCGCTACTGGATGATCTGGCATCCTCACTCCGACTGTATTAAGTCCGGCCGTAACCCTCTCTGAAATCCCTTTTTTTCTCGGTAAAATGATTGTTAATGGTCCTGGCCAAAAATGCTCCATTAACTTTTCTGCAACCGGCGGAATTTCTCTTACGATACCATCTAACTGAGATTTTGTTCCTACGTGGACAATCAGTGGATTATCGCTCGGTCTCCCTTTCGCTTCAAAAATTTTCGCTATCGCTTCATCATCCATTGCGTTTGCTCCTAACCCATATACCGTTTCCGTTGGGAAGGCCACCGCTTCATTTTCTCTTAATAATCTCGCTGCTTCTTTTAATTGTGGATAATATTTTTTTCTTTCCACAACATTATCCACAACCCACATATTTGTATGCATTTTTTCCCACGTCCTTTTCTACCATGAAATACTTGTCTATTTTTAGTTTACTATGAGATTTATCCAAAAGACAAACAAGGTTTATCCACAAAATGTGGATAAACCTTGTTAATCCGTGGATAACTTTGTGAATAGCTGACAATTTAGTATTATTGCATTTAGCTCTTTTATATTTTTACAAAAGTGTTCTAACTGTCGAATTTCCTCTGGCACTTCCTCTTTCTCTATAATGACAAAGTTAAAAAACTGAAAGATTGTCACAGATTGTGGATGATTTGTGAGTAAGTACAATTGTCGAATATCTTTTTCTTTCATATACTGCAAAAACATCTCAAAAAAATATAAGAAAGTCTGTTTATCCACATTAGGTGTGAATAAACAAGAACGGATAAGTGCATTTTCCCCACCTTGTTCATATCCAACTACCGCTCGTATTTCTCCCGCCTCTTCCAAGATCATAAATTGTGCGTACAACTCATTTATTTTATCATCTTTCTTATTAGCTTGTCCGAAAAAAGAATGCAATCTTTCTACATCTGCTTTCGTAGCAAAATACACGTTCTTCATACTAAATCCCTCCTCATTGATATATATGAGGAAGGATTTAGTAATAGTACTATTTAGAGAATAAAGATGTAAAAACTTCGACGATAAATAATTTAACCTCTGGTTTTTCTTCTTCCTCTTCTACTGTTACATACTCATTTTCCTTTTCTTGTTTTTGCTCCACAGGTTTTTCCACTTTTTCCACAGTTGTTGTTTCTACTTTTTTTACAGGCTGTTCTTCTACTTGCGTTTCATGTTTTACTACTTTCTTTTCCTGGGCTCTTACTTTTTCAGCTTTTTCCGGCTTTACTACTTTCGTTTCTTTCACCTTATCCACTTTCTTCTCCGGTACATCCACTACTTCCTCATCTGGTTGTCTCACCTGCTCCTCTTCAGGAGATTCAGCTTTCACAACATGTTCTTCTTTCCTTACAGCTGTACCACTTGAAAAATCTAAGAAACACATCGGTGGAAATAATACACACCACCAGTTTGCACCTTCACCTTTTCCAATTGTAATAAGTACCGCTTCATATTCTCCTGCCGGATAAATAAAATTCCCATATACCTTTGTAGGAAACTTCACATTCTTACCGAATTTCACTTGAAACGCCTCTTTACTTCCTTCTCTTTTCAGCGTATTCTCCACTGTCTTTTCAATTTCAGGAATATGATTTTGAATTACTTTTCGAGCTTCTTCAAATGACGTTAAATCCGCTACCCATCCATCAATTTGCGCTTTCACTTCATCACGTACTTTACGTTTTAATGCCTGATCTTTATCGGAATCACTATTAGCTAAAATACGTAATCGAACGGCCTCTTTCGGAATAACAGTAGGCCCTTTTGCATCAGCTTTCATATATCCAAACTGCACAAGTAACTGTGCACCAATTAATAGTAAAAGAAAATAAGCAATAACTTGTTTTTTCATTTCCTCCACCGTCCCCTCTAGAAACAGTGTGGACAAAGTTACTTCTTTCTAAACTATTAAATTCAAAATCTATATTAAAAACCGATAGAAAAGGATTTTTTTAATTGGCGAGAGGGACTGGCTATGTATAGGAGCGGTCAGGGCCTTTTCCTGCCACGCACAAAGTTTTAAAACAAAGACAGGTAACAAAGTGTATGTCCATTTTTATCTTTATGACAGCAATCTATAGGTAATAAGGTGCGTATTTTCACTGGAATAATACTCCTTACCAAAATTCTAAATGAAATGTATGGCTGAGTAGTTACGAATTTTTCATACAAAAAATAGAGTAAGGCTTATACCTTACTCCATCTCTGCAAATACCATGCGATCTTTTCCATTAATGTCAAATACAACTTCAACTTGAGCGCGCGGGAAAGTTTCCTGTAATAATGCTTTCACATCTTCACCTTGCCCTACACCAATTTCAAACGCCACAATCGCCTTTTTCTGTAATACATTCGGCAATTCCTCCATAAAACGACGATAGAAATCTAGTCCATCTTCCCCACCAACAAGCGCACGCTTCGGCTCATGCTCCTTTACAACAGTAGAAAGACCACGCCAATCTTCCTCTGGTATGTACGGAGGATTGGAAACAACAACATCTAACTTCTGACCTGTTTCATAAAACGGAGACAGTAAATCGCCGTGATAGAAAGTTACATCCGCCCCTAAAGTTTTTGCATTTTCTTTTGCAACTTCAATCGACTCCTGCGCGATATCTACTGTATACACATGAAGATTTTTATTTTCTAAAGCGAGCGTAATAGAAATCGCTCCACTACCTGTTCCAATATCCGCTATGTGAAGCTCCTCATTACCGAAATGGCGCTCAATTCTCTCTAGCACCCCAACTATAAGTTCCTCTGTTTCCGGTCTTGGTATCAATACCTCTTCATTTACAAAGAATGATCGGCCATAAAACATTTCATAACCGAGCATATATTGGATCGGAGTACCTTCTACGTGCTTGTGGATAAATTGTGCAAAACTTTTCTCTTGTTCCGCAGTTATTTCTTCACGCATATTCATGAGCATTCCGGTTCTGTTCGTCTTTAATACATGACAAAGGACAATTTCTCCCGCATTTTCATCTCGTCCATTTTCCTGTAAAAAAGAAGAAGCCCATTTCAGGGCTTCATAGACACGCATTACTCAGCTGCCTCCATCTTTTGAGCCTGATCTTCCATCACTAAGGCATTGATGAAATCATCTAACTTACCTTGTAGGATTTGATCTAGCTTTTGAATCGTTAAACCGATTCGATGGTCTGTAACACGGTTTTGCGGGAAGTTATACGTACGAATACGCTCTGAACGATCTCCCGTACCAACAGCTTGTTTACGGTTTTGATCATACTCAGCTTGCGCTTCTTGTCTAAACTTATCATAAACACGTGCGCGTAATACTTTCATCGCTTTTTCTTTATTCTTAATTTGTGATTTCTCATCCTGACAAGATACAACTACACCAGTCGGTAAATGTGTTAAACGTACCGCTGACATCGTTGTATTAACGCTTTGTCCACCAGGGCCACTAGAAGCAAACGTATCAACACGAACATCTTTTTCATGAATATTAATTTCTACTTCTTCTGCCTCTGGTAATACAGCTACAGTTGCTGTAGATGTATGAATACGTCCACCAGATTCCGTTTCAGGAACACGTTGTACACGGTGAGCACCATTCTCGAATTTCAGCTTAGCGAAAGCACCTTTACCGTTAATCATAAAGATAATCTCTTTATATCCACCTAACTCTGTATAGCTCGCTTCGATAATTTCAGTTTTCCAACCTTGCACCTCAGCATAACGGCTATACATACGATATAAATCACCAGCAAATAAAGCTGCCTCGTCACCACCAGCAGCACCACGAACCTCAACGATAACGTTTTTATCATCATTAGGGTCTTTTGGAACAAGTAAAACTTTCAGACGCTCTGATAATACTTTTTCTTGACCTTCTAACTCAGAAACCTCTTCTTTTACCATGTCACGCATATCAGCGTCTAACTTATCTTCTAACATTGCTTTTGCATCTCGTAATTGCTCACGAACATCTTTATACTCACGGTACACCTCTACCGTATCCTGAATATCAGATTGCTCTTTTGAATACTCACGAAGCTTATTTGTATCGCTAATAACCTCTGGGTCACTTAACAACTCATTCAACTTCTCATAACGATCTTCTACAGCTTGCAAACGATCTAACACACCATTCACCTCTACATCCTAGTATCTAATACAAATAGTATATGGTACTTAATCAAAAAAACGCAAATTATATTTAAAAGCACAAGCGGCTCGCTCAGAATGGGAGGAGGTTGGAGCTTCTGACAGAGAGGCGCTCTTTGCCTCGCAGGAAGAAGCGAAACCACCGACCATTCTAGCCGCTGGAGCTAGATAATATTTAAAAGCGCAAGCGGCTCGCTCAGAATAGCTAAGGTTTTCTCGTACAAAAGGTGCTTTTCACCTTGAGTAGCGGAGGTTCTTAAACACGAAGCGCTCGCCATCAATCTTCATCTATTTTCGAAAAAAACCCGCTCTACATAGCGAGTTTCATTTATCTTTGTTTTGTAGGTACTGCATGACAATGACGACAACGTGGTTCATACGATTCTGAAGCCCCAACTAAAATAATTGGATCATCAAATGCCGCTGGTTCTCCATCGATTAAACGTTGCGTACGACTTGCAGGAGATCCACATTCAGAACAAACTGCCTGCAATTTAGTTACATGTTCAGCAATCGCCATCAGCTGAGGAACTTGTCCAAATGGTAGACCACGGAAATCTTGGTCTAATCCAGCTACAATGACACGATAGCCACGATTTGCCAATACTTGCACCACTTCCACAATGTCCCCATCAAAAAATTGTACCTCATCGATTGCAATAACATCCATTTCTTCTGTTACATGGTTAAATATATCTTTTGAAGCTGAAACAGGAACTGCTTTAACCTTTAATCCATTATGTGATACAACATCTTCTTCACTATAACGATTATCAATACATGGTTTAAATACAATCGCATGTTGTTTCGCAAATTGCGTACGGCGTATACGGCGGATGAGCTCTTCTGATTTTCCAGAAAACATACTCCCGCAAATCACTTCAATCCAACCATTTTGATTCATTAAGTACATTGAGCTCTCCTTTCATCTACTTTCCTAATCTAAAGTAGGGTAAAGGTTTAATATTTTCGCAAAAAAAACAGACAAGCGAATACATACACTTGCCTGTTTTATGTTCTTTATTACTTAATACCGTATTTCTTATTGAAGCGGTCAACACGTCCGTCTGCAGTAGCAAACTTCTGACGTCCAGTGTAGAATGGGTGAGAATCAGAACTGATCTCAATTTTTAGTAATGGATAAGTGTTACCATCTTCCCACTCAACAGTTTCGCTAGAGCCTTTTGTAGACCCGCTTAAGAATTTGAAGCCAGTGTTCGTGTCCATAAATACAACTTTATTGTAATTTGGATGGATTCCTGCTTTCATTCTTTTCATCTCCTTCCGCCCTGAATCATTTTCGAAACAGAGTTTTTCATCTTCAGCTGCTTACACAACTATATTGATGAAACACATATGATGAAATTATAACAAGGCTAACTCCATTTTGCAACTACCTGTTTTTGTCTTTTTAAAATTAAAAGTGGCGGCGGCTCGCTTAGCTCTGATTGGCTAAGGTTCTCTCGCACAAAAGGTGCTTTTCACCTTGAGTAGCGGAGGTTCTTAGACACGAAGAGCTAGCCGCTGGAACTGGATATCAATTAAAAGCGCAAGCGGCTCGTTCAGAATCCAGGACACTTCAAGCTCTCGACCCAAATATGATTTTCATCCCAAAAAACAAAATTATTTCCATATACTACTCTCTCTAATATTACCTTAAAAACATAAAAAACTCGCTTACTACGAAATAAGCGAGTCCCAATCTTTTCCCTTTACTTAGTTGCTACATACCTTTTTGAGTCTGCAACAATGTTTTGTAAAAATTCTTCATTTGTCTTTGTTTGACGAAGTTTACGTAAGAATCCTTCAACAAAGTCTGGTGTATCACGCATTGTTTTACGAATACCCCATAGTTTGTCTAAATGTTCTTTCGGAATTAATAGGTCTTCTTTACGCGTACCAGAGCGACGAATATCAATCGCTGGGAAGATACGGCGCTCAGCTAATGAGCGATCTAAGTGAAGTTCCATATTTCCAGTTCCTTTAAACTCCTCGTAAATTACATCATCCATACGAGACCCTGTATCAACAAGCGCTGTTGCTAAAATCGTTAAGCTACCGCCCTCTTCGATATTACGCGCAGCCCCGAAGAAACGCTTCGGTCTATGAAAAGCAGCTGGATCAATACCACCCGATAAGGTTCTACCACTCGGTGGAATAACAAGGTTGTAAGCACGCGCTAAACGGGTAATACTATCCATTAAAATGACAACGTCTCTTTTATGTTCTACAAGACGCATTGCACGCTCTAATACAAGCTCAGCTACTTTAATATGATTCTCTGGCACTTCATCAAAAGTAGAACTTACAACATCACCTTTAACAGAACGTTCAATATCTGTTACTTCCTCTGGACGCTCATCAATTAAAAGTACAATTAATTCTGCTTCCGGATGATTTGTTGTGACACTGTGTGCAATTTCTTTTAACAGACTTGTTTTACCAGCCTTTGGAGGCGCAACAATTAAACCACGTTGTCCAAATCCAACTGGTGCGATTAAATCCATGATGCGTGTCGGTAACTTTTTCGTTTCCGTCTCCAATTTCATTTGGCGATCTGGATATAATGGTGTTAATGCAGGGAAATGTACACGCTCTTTTGCTGAGTCTGGATCATCTCCATTTACAGCTTCAACTTGTAGCAATCCAAAATAGCGCTCATTTTCTTTCGGAGGTCGTACTTTACCAGAAACCTTATCTCCATTACGTAAATCGAAACGACGAATTTGCGAAGCCGAGATATAAATATCTTCTGAGCTTGGAGAATAATTGATAGGACGTAAGAATCCAAATCCTTCTGATTGAATAATTTCTAATACGCCTTCCATGAAAAAGAAACCTTCTTTTTCTGCTCGAGCTTTTAAGATAGAGAAGATTAGCTCTTTTTTCGTTAACTTGCTGTAATACGAAATCTTAAATTCCTTCGCAAGCTCGTATAACTCTTTTAATTTCATGTTTTCTAATGCTGCAATTGACAAATTCATTCAGACACCACACTTTAACGTTTTTCTCTTTTCACATGGGTAAAGGGGAAAAATACGGAAGGCAAATAAATAATAATGAAAGGCAATAAGTTCAAGTAGGGTAATATTCACTATTGTAACCCTTTTATCTAGTTTTAATCAATACATTGAAACACAAATACAAGAAGCGAAGACAAGAAAATTTATCTTCGCTTTTCATATTTCTTTCTTTTTTCTACTCGCCTGATTTTAAGGCAGAATAGATAAGGCATTTTTGCTTATATTTAATCCAGTTCCAGCGGCTAGAATGATCGGTGGCTTCACTTCTTCCTACGAGGCAAAAAGCGCCTCTACGTCTGAAGCTCCATCCCCCTCCCATTCTGAACGAGCCGCTTGCACTTTTTACTTAATCCAGTTCCAGCGGCTAGAATGGTCGGTGGCTTCACTTCTTCCTACGAGGCAAAAAGCGCCTCTACGTCTGAAGCTCCATCCCCCTCCCATTCTGAACGAGCCGCTTGCACTTTTTATTTAATAACCAAATTCGGTTTTTTATTTAAGCTATGGCGGCCGTCTACGAAGCGTACTGTGCCTGATTTTGCACGCATAACAAGGGATTGTGTTGTTCCGACGCTACCTTTAAATTGAACGCCTCGTAATAGTTCTCCGTCTGTTACACCTGTTGCTGCAAAGATTGCATCGTCACCTTTTACTAAGTCTTCCATACGAAGGATACGATTGATATCTTCAATACCCATTTTTTTGCAACGCGCTAACTCAGCTTCGTTTTGAGGTAAGAGCTTCCCGTGAATTTCTCCACCTAAGCATTTTAATGCAACCGCAGCTAATACACCTTCAGGTGCTCCACCAGAACCGAATAAAATATCTACACCGGTACGGTCAAATGCTGTATTGATTGCTCCAGCTACATCTCCATCGTTAATTAATTTAATACGAGCACCAGCTTTACGAATTTCTTCGATAATTGCTTGATGACGTGGACGGTTTAAAACTGTCGCTACAACATCTTCGATATCTTTATTTTTCGCTTTCGCAACTGCACGTAAGTTGTCGATAATAGGTGCGTCAATATCAACTGCACCAACCGCTTCTGGACCAACCGCTATTTTATCCATGTACATGTCAGGAGCATGTAACAAATTGCCGTGATCTGCAATTGCAATAACAGCAAGCGCATTCCAGCCGCCAGCCGCTACGATATTGGTCCCTTCTAAAGGATCAACTGCAACGTCTACGCGTGGTCCATATCCTGTACCCAATTTCTCTCCGATATATAGCATTGGCGCTTCATCCATTTCACCTTCGCCAATTACAACTGTACCTTTCATCGGAATTGTATCAAATACATCACGCATAGCTGATGTTGCTGCACCATCTGCCTCATCTTTTTTTCCGAGCCCCATCCAACGCGCTGATGATAATGCTGCAGCCTCTGTTACACGTACTAACTCCATAGATAAACTTCTTTCCACAATAATCCCTCTCCTTTAAGTCTTTATATTTCTGCCGTATTTTGTGAACCGTGTTTTTCTATAAAGTGTACTTCCGTTAGTAGTGATTCTTCGCTCCCCATTAACGGAAGTATCACCACCTTATCCCGATTGGTGAGGGCTAATAATCGGCATGGGATATCCCATACTGATTAAAGTTTCACTTTATGCATTCTTCATTTCTTCAATTTCTTGCTTTGTCATTTGTTCTCGCCAAATGTTTGCACCAAGCCCTTTAAGCTTGTCTACTATATTTTCGTAACCTCGATCAATATGATCAAGTCCCGTTACTTCTGTAATGCCATCTGCCATTAAACCCGCAATAACAAGGGACGCACCAGCTCGTAAGTCACTCGCTTTCACCTTCGCACCTTGCAATAAAACAGGTCCAGTCACAATCGCTGAACGGCCTTCTACTTTAATCTGTGCGTTCATACGGCGCAATTCATCAATATGCTTGAAACGTGCGCTGTAAATTGTATCAGTTACAACTCCTGTTCCATGCGCCTTTGTTAAAAGCGTTGTAAACGGCTGTTGTAAATCTGTTGGAAACCCTGGATATACAAGCGTTTTTACATCAACTACTTTTAACTTTCTATTGCCGTTCACTGTAATTTGGTCATCGTTCGTTTCAACTTGAACACCAGCTTCTCTTAGCTTCGCAGTAACGGATTCTAAATGCTGAGGAATAACATTATCAACTGTTACTTCTCCTCCTGACGCTGCTCCTAAAATCATATACGTACCAGCTTCAATACGATCTGGAATGATAGTGTGGTGACAACCATGTAAAGAATCCACACCATCAATTCGGATTACGTCTGTACCGGCACCTTTAATACGTGCTCCCATACTCGTTAACAATGTGGCTACATCAATAATCTCTGGTTCTTTCGCTGCATTTTCAATAACAGTTCTACCTTTCGCTCGTACAGCCGCTAGCATAATATTAATCGTAGCTCCTACACTAACAACATCTAAATAAATACGCGCTCCACGTAGTTCATCTGCTCTTAAATAAATGGCACCTTGTTCATTTGTAACATGTGCCCCTAACGCTTCAAACCCTTTAATATGCTGATCAATCGGTCGTGGCCCTAAATGACATCCACCTGGAAGCCCAATAACAGCTTTTTTAAAACGGCCAAGCATTGCACCCATTAAATAATAAGAGGCGCGCAATTTTTTCACTTTTCCATTTGGTAAAGGCATCGCAACCATGTTAGAAGGATCGACTACCATCTCTTCTTCCTGCCCATAAGTTACTTTCCCTCCAATTTCCTCTAGTAAGTCTCCTAATATTTTCACGTCCGAAATATTAGGAACGCCACCGATAGTTACTGGAGTATCTGCTAAAATTGTCGCTGGAATTAGTGCAACAGCACTGTTCTTTGCACCACTCACGCGAATCATTCCATTTAAAGCTCTTCCGCCTTCAATTAGCAATTTTTCCATATTGAGCTCCCTTCTTGTGAATGTATTTATCTTCTACTTCTTTATAAGAAGAAGTAGAAGATTCCCCCTTAAGAATCTCAATCACTCTTTCCATCCTGAAACCCAATAAGTAGAAAACCATCACCTGTAGCTCCCCTGCTGTACAAATAGATGAAGATTAACTATTCATCGAATCAAATTCCTCAATTCAGATACTTACTACATTTATTAATAGGACTATGCACATTATTTTCTATATTCGCAAACCAAAAATTCACTTTATAAAATCTTTAGACTTGTTCACGCTTTCATTATACAACGAAAGGAAACCGTCTAAAAGACTAGACGGTTTCCAAAACGGAATTTTATTCTTACGCTTTACCGTTAGAACCGAACTCACGCATTTTACCAGCAACAGTTGCTTTAATAGCGTCGCGGCCAGGTCCAATATATTTACGAGGATCGTAAACTTCTTGGTCTTTGTTTAATGCTTCACGAACAGCTTTTGTAAACTCAATTTGGTTCTCAGTGTTTACGTTAATTTTTGAAGTACCTAAAGAAATAGCTTTTACGATATCAGCAGTTGGGATACCAGTACCACCGTGTAATACTAAAGGTACGCCAGTGAAGTCGCGAACTTGTTCCATTTCAGCGAATCCTAAGTTAGGCTCACCTTTGTAAGGACCGTGTACAGAACCTAAAGCTGGAGCTAGGCAATCGATACCTGTTGCTTCAACAAGGTGCTTACACTCTGCTGGATCAGCATAAATTACGCCTTCAGCGATGATGTCGTCTTCTTGTCCGCCAACTGTTCCAAGCTCAGCTTCAACAGATACGTTACGAGCGTGTGCGTATTCTACCACTTTTTTAGTAGTTTCAACGTTTTCTTCGAATGGGTGGTGAGAAGCGTCGATCATTACAGATGTGAAACCTGCATCGATTGCTTCTTTACATTTTTCGAAGCTTGAACCATGGTCAAGGTGAATCGCTACAGGAACAGAAATGTTCATTTCTTCGATTAAAGCTTTAACCATAGCTACAACTGTTTTGAAACCAGTCATATGACGAGCTGCACCCTCAGATACACCTAGGATTACAGGAGATTTTTCTTCTTCCGCAGCAGCTAAGATAGCTTGAGTCCACTCTAAGTTGTTCATGTTGAATTGACCAACTGCGTATTTTCCTTCTAGTGCTGTGTTTAGCATTTCTTTCATAGAAACTAAAGGCATGGTGAATCCTCCTAAAAAACGTTTTTTGTATCCGATAAATTCTTATCGCTGGTAGTATGACCAGAATAAGGTAAAATATGTATATTTACATACCGGACTTCTTTCTACACTCAATAGGATAACAACTTGTACTCAAAAACTCAACTGTATTCACCTGCTCAATAGCCCATGTAAACGCTTTTTTCCATATTTTTTATAAAAAATTCATTTTTTACGCCTCTACAGCAAGCTGATCTCTCACTGCTTGACGAATCTCATCAATATCAAACGGTTTAGCAAAGTGCATTAAAGCTCCTAAATCTTTCGCTTCTTGAATCATATCTAGTTCTCCATAAGCAGTCATTAAAATCACTTTAATACTCTCATCAATTTCTTTTACATGTTTTAAAATCTCTATACCATCCATACCTGGGATTTTCATATCTAACACTACTAAATCTGGATTATCTTTTTTCACGATATCTAAAGCTTGAAATCCATTCGCTGCTTGGAACGTCTGATAACCTTCTTTTTGGAACACTTCATGCAATAAAACACGAATGCCATATTGATCATCAACGATTAAAATTTTCCCTTCCATAACTCCCAACCTTTCTGTGTAAGTACAAGATTTAAAGCTTCTTATATCTTATCGGTTTATTTTCGCTACTCTTTGCCAAATCCCTTCCTATTCTTTCTTATTTTACCGTTTCCTATTTTGTTATGCCACCCTACTATTTCCCCTTTCCAAAAAAAATAAGCTATAATGAGAACCAGCTAACACGAAAGAAAGGAGCAACAACATGTTAAAAATTTTTTCGACTCAATTAAGTGGATATTTCTCCAGAATTTCTCAAAAAGAAGAAATGAATATAGAAGATAGCGCTCGTCTACTTGCCCAGGCGTTAATTGGTGACGGCTTCATTTACTTGCATGGTACAAACGAAATGGAGGGTATTGTTTCAGAAGCATTATTTGGTGCCGAACCAATGAAACAGGCAAAACGTTTAATAGAAAACGGTGAACTGGCGGCAGTGACTTCTGCGGACCGCGTACTTCTTATTAGTCGTTTTTCGACAGATGAAGAAATTATAACAACCGCGAAAAAACTTCATGAAGACGGCCAATCTATCGTTGGAATCTCGGCTATTCAAGAAGGTGCTGAATCACTGGAACAATATACAGATGTACATATTGATACAAAGCTGTTAAAAGGTCTTATTCCAGATGATGAAGGTAACCGCTACGGGTTCCCAAGTTTAATTATAACTTTATTTGCTTATCACGGATTGAAATTTACAATTGATGAAATGTTAAACGAATATTAAAAAAAGCGCCCTATTTCAGGCGCTTTTTTTTATTACTTGCTCTCTTTATTCGTAATAGAAGCACTTACGAAATCATGGAACAATGGTTGCGGACGGTTTGGACGAGATACAAGTTCTGGATGGAACTGTGCTGCCACGAACCAAGGATGATCTTGTAATTCAATAATTTCCACTAGACGACCGTCTGGGCTTGTACCAGAGAATACAAATCCTTCTTTTTCCATATCTGGACGGAATTGATTATTGAACTCATAACGATGACGATGACGCTCATATATAACCGGCTCGTTGTAAGCATTGTAAGCATTTGTTTCTTCAGCAAGCTTACATGGGTATAGACCAAGGCGAAGTGTACCACCTAAATCTTCTACATCTTTTTGTTCTGGTAATAAATCGATAATTGCATAAGGTGTGTCAGGATTAATTTCAGAAGAGTTAGCTCCTTCTAATCCTAATACGTTACGTGCAAATTCGATTGATGCAAGTTGCATACCTAGGCAAATTCCTAAGAATGGAACTTTGTTTTCACGAGCATATTGAATTGCAACGATTTTACCTTCTACACCACGATCGCCGAAGCCACCTGGTACAAGGATACCATCTGTGTCGCCAACTAATTCTTTTACGTTCTCTGCTGTTACGTGCTCAGCGTTTACCCATTTCACTTCTACATCTGTGTCGAATGAATAACCTGCATGACGAAGTGCTTCTACAACAGAAATATATGCGTCTTGAAGCTCTACATATTTACCAACAAGAGCGATTTTTGTTTTCTTAGAAAGGTTACGTACTTTATTAACTAGTGCAGTCCAATCTGTCATATCTGCAGCAGGATTGTCTAATTTTAAGTGATCGCAAACGATTTGGTCCATGTTTTGTTCTTGAAGAGCTAATGGAACCGCATATAAAGTATCTGCATCGCGTGCTTCGATAACTGCTTTTGTATCGATGTCACAGAATAATGCAAGCTTGTCTTTCATGTCCTGAGAAACAGGTAATTCTGTACGAACAACGATAATGTTCGGCTGAATACCTAAGCTGCGAAGCTCTTTAACGCTATGTTGCGTTGGTTTTGTTTTCATTTCACCCGCTGCTTTTAAGTACGGGATTAACGTACAGTGAATGTACATTACATTGTCACGACCGATGTCGCTCTTAATTTGACGAATTGCTTCTAAGAATGGTAGAGACTCGATATCACCAACAGTTCCACCGATTTCTGTAATAACAACGTCGGCGTTTGTTTCGCGACCAGAACGATATACACGTTCTTTAATTTCGTTAGTAATGTGAGGAATAACTTGAACTGTTCCTCCTAAATATTCACCACGACGCTCTTTTTGAAGAACTGAAGAGTAAATTTTACCTGTTGTTACGTTGCTGTATTTATTTAAGTTGATGTCGATAAAACGCTCATAGTGACCTAGGTCTAAGTCCGTTTCTGCACCATCATCTGTTACGAATACCTCACCGTGTTGGTATGGACTCATAGTCCCTGGGTCTACGTTAATGTATGGATCAAACTTTTGAATAGTTACGTTTAAACCACGATTTTTTAAAAGTCTTCCAAGAGATGCTGCTGTAATACCTTTACCTAAAGACGATACTACACCGCCTGTTACAAAAATATACTTAGTCATGAAAATACTCCCTTCTACTTCGTTGTTATATAATCACCGTTGCAAAGCGCAACGTATGTAGATAACAGTGTATCTATCTTATTGTTAGGCTCTTTTTATTTTCTAAACAAAAAACAAAAAAGAAAATTGCTCCCCTCATCACATAAAGTAATAAGTAGGGAGCAATTTTCTTTTATATTTACACTTTAAAAGTATTATCGTCCTTTTTTAAAGAGCCCAAAAATGATTCTACATGGACGATAATGAAAAGTCAAGAACTAACGCTCTTCCTCTTCTTCTTCTTCAGTTTCATCGTACTCAAGTTCTTCTTCTGCGAAGTCTTCATCTTCTTCTACATCATCAAGATCATCATCTTCATCATCTGCGTCTTCTTCTTCAAGAACCTTGTCCAAATCTTCTACATCTTCTTCTTGGTCTGCATTTCCTTCTGCATCGCCGAATTCATCTTCATCTTCTTCGATGTAGTCGTCAAAACCGTCCTCTTCAACTTTACGTTTCTTCTTCGGTTTTGGCTGAGGCAGAATTTCTTCATCAATTTGCTCATATGGGTACCAGCTGCGTAGCCCCCAACGATTTTCTCCTAAATTAATGAAACGTCCATCGATGTTTAAATCTGTATAAAATTGTGCGAGTTTCGTATTAACTTGCCCTTGAGATAGTCCCAGCACTTGAGCGATTTCTTGAACCAACTCGTTGAATGTCGTTGCTTGTCTTTTATTCCCTAAAACGCTATGTACAACTTCAATCATTGAACATTCTTTTAGCTCTTCTGGTGAATATTGCTTAAAATTCACTTATGCGGCACTTCCTTTCTTCAAATATAACCTTATATACAACGGTCTGCTTAAAAAAATCCATACTATTCATTATAAACAAAAGTCGCACAAATATGCTACAAAAAAAAAACGGGAAACTTTATATGGTAATAAAGTGAAACTTTAATCAGTGGGGTTTTGTTCATCCCCCACTGATTATTAGCCTTCACCAATCGGGCGTTTACGGGCGTTTGATCTCCCACCTAACTTCTTTGTTCCAGCCGAATTTTGAGGTGGGAGTCTTACTGCCCACAAATAGCGGGATAAAATTATAATTTGTCCATTCCTTATTTCGGAAACATATGCGCACCTTGCAGTACATACCTAATTTGCATTTCTGTATATTCTTCGAGAGTATACAGTTTTTGCAGGGCCCAACGTCTAAATCCCCACATTTGTCCTTGTATGAAAATATTATGTGCAAGAAGCTGTATTTCCTTTTTATTTAGTGTAAATGTCCCATTTTCCGTACACTGCTCTAAAATATTCTCAAACATCCCGACCATTTGAAACTCTTTTTCTAATACATATGGGAGTGATTCTTTCGGTAAAAAACGTACCTCTTGATACATAATTAATACTTCTTCTTGCAATTCATCCATCACTTTAAAATAATTCGTTATCGCTATCTTTAAGCTTTCTATACTTCCCTTCTCTGTACACACTACTTTCTCTAACCGCTCTTTTACATGTTCATAAATACTATCACAAACTAAATATAATACATCATCTTTTGTGCGAATGTATTCATAAAGTGTTCCGATACTAAATCCAGCCGCTTTCGCAATTTCTCTCGTTGTTGTACGCGGGAATCCTTTTTGCTTAAACAGCTGCACCGCACCTTTAATCATTTGTTCACGCCTTAACGCAACTAATTTTTCATCTTTCACTGACGCATGTACATTATGTTTAACCATCCCTTCACCTCTCTCTATTATTTTTGGAAGTAAAAAGCGTAGGAAAATACCTACGCTTTCGTTCCTACTTCGTTAACATACGAGAAATTACAAGCCTTTGAATCTCTTGTGTTCCCTCATATATTTGTGTAATCTTTGCATCGCGCATATAACGCTCTACTGGATAATCTTTCGTATAACCATAACCACCAAATACTTGTACTGCTTCAGTCGTTACCTTCATCGCTGTATCACCTGCAAATACTTTTGACATCGCTGACTCTTTCCCGTACGGAAGCCCTTCAGATTCAAGCCAAGCCGCTTGATATGTTAAAAGACGCGCTGCCTCTACATCCGTTGCCATATCTGCAAGTTTAAAGCCAATTCCTTGTTGCGCCGCAATTGGCTTCCCAAACTGATGACGTTCTCTTGCATATTCTACAGAAGCATCTAAAGCGGATTGTGCAATCCCAACCGCTTGCGCCGCAATACCATTACGACCGCCATCTAACGTTTGCATCGCAACTTTAAATCCTTGGCCCTCTTCCCCTAGCAGATTCCTTACAGGAATACGGCAGTCTTCAAACATAATTTCAGTCGTTGGCGAAGAGCGAATTCCTAACTTACTTTCCTTCTTCCCAACTGAAAACCCTAGCGTATCACTCTCCACAATAAATGCACTCGTGCCGCGCTGCTTCGAATCAGGATCTGTTAATGCAAAAACAACATAAATATCAGCAATGCCGCCATTTGTAATAAAGATTTTCGAACCATTTAAAATGTAATGGTCTCCATCTCGTTTTGCAGTCGTCCTCATTCCACCAGCATCTGATCCAGAGCTTGGTTCTGTTAAGCCATATGCACCAATTTTCTTCCCTTCAGCCATTGGGCGCAAAAACTTTTGTTTTTGCTCTTCCGTTCCAAATTTAAAAATTGGCCATCCAGCAAGTGAAGTATGTGCAGACAACGTTACACCTGTAGAAGCACAAACGCGGGATAACTCTTCAACGGCAATTACATACGCTAAGTAATCGCTTCCAATTCCGCCGTATTCTTCAGGCCACGGAATACCGGTCAAACCAAGCTCTGCCATTTGATCGAATAAAGCGCGATCAAATCGCTCTTCCTCATCACGCTCTGCTGCTGTCGGTGCTACTTCATTCCTTGCAAAATCCCGAACCATTTTCCTTATCATTTCATGTTCTTCTGATAATTTAAAATGCATTCCCGTCTCCCCCTCTGCCTTTTTATAAAGCTCGACTAATTACAAGCTTTTGTATTTCGCTCGTTCCTTCATATATCTGTGTGATCTTCGCATCACGGAAAAATCTTTCTACTGGATAATCTTTCGTATAACCATAACCACCAAATACTTGCACTGCTTCAATCGCAACTTCAACAGCCGTCTTAGAAGCAAATAATTTCGCAATAGAAGCTTCTTTACCGCATGGTAATCCTTGTGCTCTTAGCGATGCCGCTCTGTATACAAGTAATCGCGCTGCTTCTACGCTAGTCGCCATATCTGCAAGTTTGAATCCGATTCCTTGCTGCGCCGCAATTGGCTTTCCGAATTGCTCACGCTCTTTCGCATAATCAATCGCACTTGCAAGCGCCGCTTCCGCGATTCCTAATGCCTGCGCTCCGATTCCAATTCGCCCAACATCTAAATTCGCCATTGCCACCTTAAATCCTTGTCCTTCTTCACCAAGTAAATTCTCAGCCGGCACTTTCATATCTTCAAACGTAAGTTGCACTGTGCGAGAACCAAGAAGCCCCATCTTATGCTCATCTTTTCCGATGATTAAGCCTGGTGTATCTTTCTCTACTATAAATGCTGAAATCCCGCTTTTCCCCGCCTCTGGATTTGTAGACGCGAAGACGATATATGTACTTGCTTCACCACCATTTGTAATAAAGACTTTCGATCCATTAATGATGTAGTGATCGCCTTTCTTTACAGCTCTTGATTTCAAACTGCCTGCATCTGATCCTGCATTCGGTTCTGTTAGAGCAAATGCGCCTAAATATTCACCAGTCGCCAGTTTAGAAACATACTTCTGCTTCTGTTCTTCTGTTCCGAAATACAAAATCGGATTCATTCCAACTGACGTATGTACAGCTAAAATTACACCGACCGTTGCGCTTACCTTTGAAATTTCTTCAATCGCTAGAATGTAAGAAATAAAATCCATTTCTGCCCCGCCATATTTTGCAGGCGCCGGAATACCCATTAGTCCAAGCTCACCCATCTTTTGCAAAATCTCTTTTGGGAACACCCCTTGTTCCATACTAGGAACAAAGGGAGCTATTTCCTTCTGCGCAAAATCTCGAACCATTTTCCTCATCATTTGTTGCTCTTCAGTAAAGTGAAAATTCATGTACTTCGCCTCCATTTGCTATATATCTTTTTAATAATTTGGTAAGACCACTACTTTAATAAAGGGAGGAATTTATTCGTAAACGTAGAAACCACGACCCGTTTTACGTCCTAACCATCCTGCATTCACATACTTACGTAATAATGGACATGGGCGATATTTACTATCTCCTAATCCTTCATGCAACACTTCCATAATGTATAAACACGTATCTAAACCGATAAAATCAGCTAATGTAAGTGGTCCCATCGGATGATTCATACCGAGTTTCATTACTTCATCAATCGCTTCTTTCGTCGCTACACCTTCATATAACGTATAGATTGCTTCGTTAATCATCGGTAATAAAATACGGTTCGATACAAACCCTGGGAAATCATTTACTTCAACTGGCACTTTCCCGATTTTTTTCGTAATATCCTCAATCGTTTCGTACACTGCATCATCTGTAGCTAAACCACGAATAATTTCAACGAGTTTCATAACTGGAACTGGATTCATAAAGTGCATGCCGATTACTTTCTCAGGTCGTTTCGTTACCGCTGCAATTTCCGTAATTGGTAACGATGACGTATTCGTCGCTAAAATTGCGTGTTCTGGAGCAATTTCATCTAGATTCGCAAAAATTTTCTTTTTAATATCCATTTTTTCAACAGCTGCTTCAATAATAAGATCAGCTTCTTTGACACTATTTAAATCGAGCGTCCATGTAAGACGATTTAAAGTCGCTTCTTTCTCTTCTTCCTTCATACGACCTTTTTCTACTTGGCGGGCTAAATTTTTCGAAATAACAGCTAGCCCTCTATCTAATTGCTCTTGCTTTAAATCTTGCACTTTCACATCATAGCCTGCCATTGCACACACTTGTGCGATACCTGAACCCATTTGCCCTGCACCAATTACAACTATTTTTTGTACACCCATTCTTTCTTCCCCCTTAATATAAGTTGTTAATAAACCGAAAATTTCCTGAACGTAAATTAATGAACCTCAATCATCACTGCATCACCTTGACCGCCACCGCTACAAATAGAAGCAATTCCAATTCCGCCGCCGCGCTGCTTCAGTGCATGGATAAGTGTAACGATAATACGTGCTCCGCTCGCTCCAATTGGATGCCCCATTGCTACAGCACCACCATTTACATTCAATTTTTCCGGATCGATTCCTGCGATTTCTGTACTTGCAATTGCTACCGCCGCAAATGCCTCATTGATTTCAAATAGATCTATGTCTTCAATTGTCTTACCTGTCTTTTTCAGCAATTCATTAATTGCATAACCTGGTGTTCTTGGGAAATCCTTCGATTCTACCGCAATCGCCGTATGCGCCAAAATTGTCGCTAATGGCTTTCTTCCTTCTTGCTTCGCTCTGTCCTCGCTCATTAATACAAGCGCAGCACCGCCATCATTTAGTCCAGGAGCATTACCAGCTGTCACCGACGACGTCTTATCAAAAACAGGCTTTAATTTCGCTAGTTTTTCAATCGTTGTATCCGCGCGTGGCGCCTCATCCTTAGCCACGACGATAGGATCGCCTTTTCTTTGCTGAATTGTTACTGGTACAATCTCCTCTTCAAAACGACCTTCCTTATGTGCCGAAACCGCACGTTGATGGCTACGATATGCCCATTCATCTTGTGCTTCGCGGGAGATCCCATCCTCGTTTGCAACTTCTCCGCCATAAACACCCATGTGTATACCTGAAAATGCGCATGTTAAACCGTCTGCAACGTTTAAATCGATAACTTCGTTGTTACCCATTCTGTATCCCCATCTTGCCCCTCGTAAAATGTAAGGGCTGTTACTCATCGATTCCATTCCACCAGCTACAATCAGTGATTGATCACCAGTACGAATAATTTGATCCGCTAACGTAACTGCGCGAAGTCCTGATGCACAAACTTTATTTACTGTTTCTGTCTGCACTTCCCAAGGAATGCCGGCCGCTCTTGCTGCTTGGCGTGATGGAATTTGTCCTTGCCCTCCTTGGATAACCGTTCCAAATATAACTTCTTCAACATCACTAGCGGAAACATTCGCTCTTTCAAGCGCTGCCTTAATTGCGATTCCTCCAAGTTCTGTTGCTTTCACGTCTTTTAAAGTTCCTCCAAATTTTCCAACCGGTGTTCTTGCAGCACTTAAAATAACTGTTTTACTCATGTTTCTTTCCCCCATTTCTTTTTTTAGCACCGAGCGCTCGCTCGGCATTCCTACGCTTAGAAGAGGTGCAATTATTGCACCTCTTTCTAAAGTTGGATGCATTCCTACAAACTACATTGCTTCTTTCTTCTGTCCGATAACTGAGCGTTCTAAAATCTCTGTTACGTCCAGAGTTTGAACTGTTTCTTCAACTTCTTTCGCTTTCGTACCGTCACTAATCATCGTTAAGCAATACGGGCATCCTGTACCGATAATTGACGGCTGCACAGCTAGCGCTTGTTCTGTACGAGCAACGTTAATACGAGAACCTGCCGTTTCTTCCATCCACATTAGGCCACCACCCGCACCACAGCACATTCCCGTTTCACGGTTACGCGCCATTTCTACAAGGTTTACACCTGGAATTGCTTTTAGAATATCGCGCGGTGCTTCGTATACTTCGTTGTATCTTCCTAAGTAACAGGAATCATGATACGTAACTGTCTCTTCAATAGAATGGACAGGTTTTAAACGTCCTTCCTTCACCCACTGAGCTAGTAATTCTGTATGATGATAGACTTCTGCTTGTAAGCCAAAGTCCGGGTACTCATTTTTAAAAGTGTTATAAGCATGAGGGTCAATCGTAACGATTTTCTTCACTCCTGCTTTTTCAAATTCTTCAATATTTTTAGTCGCCATTTCCTGGAATACAAATTCATTTCCAAGGCGGCGCGGTGTATCACCAGAGTTCTTTTCCTTATTACCAAGAATTGCGAATGAAATGCCTGCTTCGTTCATTAGCTTCGCAAATGATATCGCAATCTTCTGACTGCGATTGTCATACGAACCCATTGATCCAACCCAGAATAAGTATTCAAACTCTTCGCCAGCTTTTGATTTCTCCTTTACAGTTGGAACTGTTACTTCATCGTCACCTTGGCGCCATGTTTCACGCTCTTTACGATTCAGTCCCCACGGATTCCCTTGACGCTCAATGTTTGTCATTGCACGCTGCGCTTCCGCGTCCATTTTCCCTTCTGTTAAAACGAGATAGCGGCGTAAATCAATAATTTTGTCAACATGCTCATTCATAACTGGGCACTGGTCCTCACAGTTACGGCACGTTGTACATGCCCAAATCTCTTCTTCTGTAATAACGTCTCCGATTAAACTTGGATCGTACGCTAGCGCTGTAGCCGCTGATTCTTGTTGTCCTTTTCCAGCTGCCATCATCGCTAACTGATTTCCTTGTGTATTATTAAAAGCAACAACTGGAACCCACGGTGCTTTTGATGTTACCGCTGCTCCTTTATCAGTTAAATGATCACGAAGTTTTAAAATTAAATCCATCGGTGATAACATTTTCCCTGTTCCTGTTGCCGGACACATATTTGTACAACGACCACATTCGACGCAAGAATATAAGTCGATAAGTTGATTTTGTCTAAAGTCTTCAATTTTACCAACACCGAATGTTTCTTGCGTTTCATCTTCAAAATCGATTTTTTCAAGTTTTCCTGGATTTGAAAGACGACCAAAAAATACGTTAACTGGTCCAGCAATTAAATGCGCATGTTTTGATTGTGGTACATAAACTAAAAACGTTAACAAGATTAATAGATGCACCCACCAAGAGAAATAGAACACTGAAATGGCTACGGTTTCATTTATCCCTGAGAAAACGTAAGCGATTGCAGAAGCGATTGGTTCACTCCACGAAAGCTCTTCGCCATGCCATATAATTCCCATTCCATTACCAAGTAGCACAGAAATCATTAAGCCACCGATAAAGATAAGGACAAGACCTGATTTGAAATTACGTTTTAAACGAACAAGCTTTTCAACATAGCGTCTATGAAAAGCCCAAAAGACTGCAATTAAAATAACAAGTGTGACAATTTCCTGGAAGAATGTAAATGCAGGATATAGTGGTCCAAGTGGAAGATGTGATCCTGGTGCGAGCCCTTTCCAAACGAAGTCAATTGCTCCAAATTGGACAAGAATAAATCCGTAAAAGAACATAACGTGAATGATGCCGCTCTTTTTATCTTTCAGCAGCTTTTTTTGACCGAAAACATTGACCTTAAGGAGATCCCAACGTTCTTTAAAACGACGGTCAAATTCAATCTTTTTTCCTAATTGTATGTAGGCCATCCTCGTTCGTATAAGATATACAAACAAATATCCCGCATAAGCAATAACAGCAATGGCAGCCAGCCAATTAATGATTAGTAAGCTATTCATTTTATGCTACCCCTCTCTTTGTAAGCCCTCTTCCTTTTTTAGAATCTTCGAAAATATATAATTTTCTGAATTGTATCCCCTATTCCCATTATATAATGAGTGAGCATTCAGTCAACAGTTTTTTGTTATACAACAACACATTTTTTAATAAAGCTGTTTATTTCGGTGAAACTATAAAGTGAAACTTTAATCGGCGGGGCTGTTCATACCCAATGATTATTAGCCCACACTAATCGGACTTTTACGGGCAGCCTGCAAATAGCGGGCTAAATTGAACTTTTGATTTGTAAAAAATTGATGGTGAAAAGACCGTGAAGGAGGGAATTTACTTATGTTCTTCTTATCTCTCTTGTTATTAGGCAGCGCTCTCTGGATTACAATCGACCTTTCATACGGGAGAATTCTTTATTTAAAGCGCGTACGCTCTCGTTCTTTCCCTTTACGTCAAAGTGATTTTCGCCTTTATACATACGGAAATGATCTGTACGATGCTCTCTTTACTGATATAAAACAAGCTAAACACCATGTGCACGTCTTATTTTTTATTGTAAAAAACGATGACATAAGTCGTAAATTTTTAAATTTACTTATCGATAAAGCACAAGAAGGAATTGAAGTAAGACTTTTACTCGACCGGTTTGGAAGTCATTATTTATCAAAAGAAGCGGTTTACTCCCTACAAAAGCATGGTGTCTCTTTTTCATTTTGTCACAAAGTAAAATTTCCTTTTCTTTTCTTTTCTGCCAATCAAAGAAACCATAGAAAAATTACAGTTATTGACGGGAAAATTGGTTATATTGGTGGATTTAATATCGGCGAGGAATATTTAGGGCACAATCAAAAGTTAGGGTTATGGAGAGATTATCATTTACGTCTTACAGGAGAAGGGATACAAGATTTACAAAAACAATTTTTACATGACTGGTTTGATGATACGAACCAAAACTTATTAGATTCCTCTCTTTATTTTCCAGAACAACAACCTGGTGCTATTCTACATCGCTTCATCCCTACTGATGGTGCCTATTTACAAAATACATTTTTACATTTAATCGAAAGCGCGGAAAAAGAACTCTTTATCGGTACACCATATTTTATTCCTGGAAAAAAAATTATGAACGCATTATTAAAAGCACGAAAACGTGGGGTTCAAATAACTATTCTCGTTCCACAAAAGGCAGATCACGCCCTCGTTCGAGAAGCAAAATTCCCATATTGCCGAAAGTTAATACAAGCTGGTTGTAATATTTACGCTTTTCAGCAAGGATTTTTCCACGCAAAAATTATTATAGTAGATGATCATATTTGTGATATCGGAACTGCTAATTTCGATATGAGAAGTTTATATAGTAACCATGAAATCAATTGCCTTTTATACGATAAACATTTCATACAAGAAGTAAAAAGCAAATTCGAGGAAGATTTGGGACGCTCCTCATTACTTTCCTTTGAAGATGTCAGCCCTCTCTCCATTATTGATAGAGGAAAGGAATGGATAGGAACGATACTCGCGTTCTTTTTATAGGGAAATTTCAAGAGCCAAAGAGGTGAATCACATATGATAATGCGATTTGGATATGTCTCACATGCTACGGCATTATGGGACTGTTCGCCTGCCAAAACAATGACATTTACAAGCTGGAAAAAACTAAAAAAACAAGAGCGTGAAGATAAATTATATAATGTCACACTGCAAAATCTAGAACACACAATACGCATCCTTCATTACAATATTGCACACGAAATTCCATTATATCGTTTATCATCTTCTATCGTCCCGCTTGCAACACATCCTGAAGTTGAATTTGATTACATTCAACTATTTGCTCCACTATGGCGTAAAATAGGAGCATTAATTCAAGAACACAATTTACGCGTAAGTTTTCATCCCAATCAATTTACGCTATTTACAAGCGACAAATCACATATTACAAATAATGCCATTACAGATATGACCTATCATTATAACGTGTTAAATGCTATGGGAATTGCAGATTCTTCCTACATTAATATCCATGTAGGTGGCGCGTATGGAAATAAGGAGAAGGCAATCGAACGTTTTCATGAAAACATACAACAACTTCCTTACCATATAAAAAGACAAATGACTCTTGAAAATGACGATAAAACATATACAACTTCTGAAACTTTGGCCATTTGTCAAAAAGAAAAAATCCCTTTCGTGTTCGATTATCATCATCACATAGCGAACCTTTGTAATGAACCGCTAGAAGAATTACTTCCTATGATATTTAAAACTTGGTCACATACAAATGTCCTTCCTAAAGTTCATATTTCTTCCCCTAAATCAGAAAAAGAATTTAGGGCTCACGCAAGTTATATTGATTTAGAGTTTATTAAACCTTTTTTACACATTACAAAAAAAATTGATCATGATTTCGATATTATGATTGAAAGTAAACAAAAGGATTTAGCACTTCTTCAGTTAATAGATGAAATCGCTTCTATAAGAGGGATAAAAAGAAAAAATGGCGCAACGTTACAATGGTAATTTGTAACCCTGCGCTATTTTTTCAAAAAAAGTAATTCTTATAGCAAAAAACATCCCAATTTATATGCTATTATTTAAATTAGCATTTTCCCCCTGCGATTCAACTTTATTGAAACGGAGTCATAATATGATTAATCAAAAAAAATATGTACAATTTGTCATGATGTATATAATTATATTTTCTCTTTGGATATTCCTTATCCCTAGGGATTTAAATATAAAAGAAATTGGAATTCTCTTCTTATTTTGGTTTGCTACACTCTTTTCTTGCTATTGCTTATATAAAGCAATTAAAAAGATGAAGCACGGTGACAAACTATTTTGGGTTCTAGTACTATGCACTTGTATATGTGGATTAGCTATGGAGATAACTTTATTTCTTCATTCACTTTCTATATATGATCAAGTCATATTCTCATATAAGGCATTGCCTTTTTTCATCATACAATATATTTTTCTCTTTTCTGGCTTTGCTATAAAGTTTATAAAACATTACTCTATTAGAGGCCTTGCTCAATTTTCATTCGATAGCATCTTTATTGTTATTATGAATATTTATTTTACCTTAACTTTTATTTTAGATATTTCCAGCTTTCGTATGTTGACGAAGGACACGTGGCTTTTGATTGGGTATTTTATCGCACAATCATTAGTAATTTACGCCGTTATTAGCCTATATAGGAGAGAGCAGTATTCTTCTAGCAGAATCTCATTAATTATCGGCTTTACTATCATACTTGTTTACGGATATATACACTTGCTTCAGATAACCTCAGGAATGGAAACTTCTTCTGAAGTCTCTTATTTAATACATACTGCTTCGATTTTACTAATCGGTTTATCATCCATATTGTACATTTTGGATAAACCCATGCAACATGAAACGAAAGCGAAATATTATCGATTCGATTATGTGCGCTTTATATTACCATATTTCAGTATAATCATTACCTTTGCCTTTATTCTTATTCAACCTTGGGATGATAAGTTCATGTTAATCGGTCTCGTATTATCACTCATCTTATTATTCCTACGACAACTTTACATGTGGAAAGATAATCAAGTACTAATCGATACGTACGAACAGTTGACTACACAACTAGAAGGAAAAGTTGAAGAAGGTGCATCTGCGTTATCAAAAAGTGAACAACGTTATACATCTTTATTCGAAGATCATCCTGATGCCGTTTTCTCTTTAAATATGAATGGCATTTTTCAACAATCTAATAAGGCTTGTGAAAGCTTATTTACTGCCTACTATTGTGAAGTCGAAAGCTATTCCCTTCTACACTTTATTGATTTAAAAGACCATGATCTACTAAAGAGAGCTTTACAAATAACTAAAGAAGGTAGACCACAAACTTTAGAGGTTCGTACAAAAGAAAAAGAAGGCTACTACTATTACCTTCACATTACACTCATCCCTACTTTCATAAATAAAGAAGTTGTTGGGATGTTTGGTATAGCACGTGATATTACAACTTTATATGAAAAACAAAAGCAAGTAGAGCATATGGCTTTCCATGATGCACTTACAGGACTACCGAATCGCCGGAAATTCGAAAAAGATTTAAAAACGATTTTAAATACAGCTCAAAACAACACTAATGACGTTGCGGTCATGTTCCTCGACTTAGATCGATTTAAAAAAATTAACGATCGACTCGGCCATGATGTCGGGGATTTATTATTAATTGAAGTAGCAAAAAGATTACGTGGATGTTTGCGTTCAAAAGATATCGTTGCCCGCCAAGGCGGAGATGAATTTACGATTCTATTACCAGATATGTACTCTGAAAAAAGTGCTTCTTTTATAGCTGAACAAATTTTAACTATTTTAAATAAGCCTTACTTTATTAAAGATGAAGAACTTTCTGTTACACCGAGTATCGGAATTGCGATGTACCCTGACTACGGAACCGATGTAACCGAATTAATGAAAAATGCAGATATGGCTATGTATCGAGCAAAGGCAAATGGAAAAAACAGATTCGTTTTCTTCTCAAAAGAAATGAGTATTGCTCAAAATGAAATACACTTCCTAGAAGGTGAGCTTTCAAAAGCACTACAACAAAATGAATTTTTCCTTGAATACCAGCCACAAGTAAACACAAAAACAAAACAAATTATCGGTTTTGAGGCGTTAATTCGTTGGAAACATCCAAAACTCGGAATTGTATCGCCTGCCCAATTCATTCCTCTAGCAGAGGAAACAGGATTTATTATTGAACTTGGTAATTGGATTTTACGTATCGCCTGCTTAGAAGCAAAAAAGTGGCATAACCAAGGATTTTCTCACTTAAAGGTTGGTGTAAATTTATCTGTTGTTCAATTTAATCACGCAGATTTAATATCAACTATTTCAAAAGTCTTGGAAGAAACAGAACTAAAGCCGGAAGCGCTAGATATTGAGATTACGGAAAGTATCGCAATTAATCAAAATCATTCTGTAATTGCTAAACTAGAAGAACTTCAAAATCTCGGTATCCAAATTTCAATTGATGACTTTGGAACTGGTTATAGTTCTTTAGCTTATTTAACGAAATATCCAATCAATACATTAAAAATTGCTCGAGAATTTATTTGTGGAATTACAAATAGCCCTTTAGAAGAAGCGATTATCGCTTCCATTATTACGCTATCAAAAGAATTAAATTTAGAGGTTATTGCGGAAGGTGTAGAAACAGAAGAACAATGGAATTTTTTACACGAACAAAACTGTGACCACATTCAAGGATTCCTCTTTAGCAAACCTGTTTCTAGTAAAGATGTTTGGATGTTACTCAACGAAAAAACAACCGTCTAAGTAAGACGGTTGTTTTTTAATATTCAAAAGGTAGATCTGAAGCTAATTGTACCTCTTGATTATTATGAGAAATTACCTGGCTTTTCTCTAAAGCTGTATCTCCTAATGAAATACCCCATGCCATCGCTAACGTTAATAGACTACCAATAAGTAGTTTTTTCATATTCCATCACCCACATTTTTTCTTTTAATATATCATGAAAATTTATCCATACCGTATGCAATTATGCATATCCATTTTTTAGGGTGTTTATCTGTTGATTTTATTTGCAAGCGCTTCTTTATATACATGCATTTCTAATATATCAAAAAAGAAACTTGCTTTCTTATATGCATCTTCAATCTCTGCCCCATCATGCTCTAACTTCTCTAGGCATTCACCTCTTTGATAGTATAGCTGTCCAATTAATGCCATACTATTAATCCGGCACGATATTTCAATCGCTTTATTCACTTGATAAAGTGCTTCTTCATATTGGTTATCTAAGTATAATGCTTTCGCGTGATTATATCTTACCTTCACATCGAATTCTTCATTATTATGCAATGTTTCTACTTGCTTTAATATATCCTCAAATAACTCAATACTCTTCTTAAAATAGCCATTTTCAGCATAAATATTTGCAATCGCATTTTCTATATAAAGATTTTGATACACATCTATTCCCGTTAATTGTTGATTTAGTAGCTTTTTTAACTCTAGAATACAATATTCATAATCAATCTTCTTTAGCACATACGCAGATACATGATATTGCCATTGAAGAAACTGCTGAAACTCAGGATGATACTCTTCCTTTTTCAGCTCATTCCATACTTTATTATAAATCTCTTTATATTTCTTTTGCTTAAGAAGTATAATAATTCGATCTTTAAACTGCTTTTTCCTCTCGATATCGGAATAAATGAGTACCTCATAAAAATGAATAATGGGAACTTGTAACTTCGCTGCGATACCTTGCAATATATCCATACTTGGGTATACCGCGCCCGATTCAATTCTGCTCACTTCCGATTGATGACATACATTATCGGAGAGTTGTTTCTGTGTTAATCCTCTCATTACCCTAATTTTCTTTATTTCGCTTCCTAATTTTTCTGCATGCATACTTACTCACCATCCCATTATAACAATCTAATTTTTTTTAAGTTGTCATACCACTACAATAATGTGAATTCGACAATTTTTGATATGAAATAATGCATAATATATATAAAATTCGGCAAATTCCTCATACAATTCATCTCACATACACAATACAAGATTAGGAGTGTTATAGATGAATTATAGAAAACTTGCTAGTGCTTTCGTTACATTCGGTCTTCTTTGTCCTTTATCAACAGAAGCTATTCACGCTCAAGAATTAGATAAAAATGAAGTGAAAGTTGAAATTGCTCAGCCTGGTTTAACAATCGGAAAATTAACACAACCTCAAAACGATACAAAAGAGAATATTGCTAAAAAGTATTTAAAAGGTGAGGTAAATGGGGCTAAAGCTCAACAAGAGCAAGTTACTACTGAAAAGAATGTCGATTTTCAACCTACAAATACAGAAACAAAAGAAAATCAAACCGAATTACGCCTTGCACAAACATACAAAAACTATAAAGTATATGGTCAAGATCTCATTGTAAAAGTAGATAAAAATGGAGTAATTACAACTGTTAGTGGTAAAGTTGCCCAAAATTTAGACCAACAACTTAATCTTACTATAACAAATTTTTTGTCGAAAAATGAAGTAAAATCTAAATTACGCAATATACTTCAAATTCCAAGTGATGCGACAGAAACAGAATTTTCTAGCGAAACGGTAGTTTATACGAAAAAAGATGGGCACTATACATACGCAACGGTCCTTACATTTACTTATGAAAACAATGAACAAGTTATAAACGGAAATGCAATCATGGACTTACAAACTGGTGAAGTACTTTTCCAAGAAAAGTTTATTAAAAATAAAGAGAATAAAACTATTAATCAAGTAACAGCACCTAAACTATCACCAGCGAAAGAACAAGGAACTGGGAAAAATGCGCTACAAGAAAATGTATTATTTAATATCGCAAAAGGTACTGACGGAAAATTTTATTTAGCTGATTTATCCCGTGGAAATGGTATTTATATTTATAACGCAGACTATGCTGACTCTCTTGGTGGCAATAGCCAAGCCGGTTATCCAGGGACACTTATTTCAAGTAACACTTCGAACTTTGCAGATAAAGAAGCAGCTGGTGTTATGAAAAACATGAGTAATATTTACGACTATTTTAAGAAAGAACATAATCTAAAAAGTTACGATAATAAAGATTCAAAAGTCGTTGCTAGCGTCCACGGATTTGATTCTACTGAAGTTAGTGATGGTGTAAAAGAAAACTATGTAAATGCGTTTTGGCATCCAGGTTGGAATCAAATGGTCTTTGGTGACGGGCTAAATGGAAAATTAACCTCTGCTCTTGACGTAACAGCCCATGAATTTGGACATGCTGTATTTAGTGGTACGACGAAAAATAAAATTGTGCGATATCCAAGTGCTGAAACATCTGCGCTAAATGAAGGTTTAGCAGATTTTTGGGGTACACAAATAGAATATTACGTAAAGAAAGATAAAGGAAATTGGATTATGGGTGATACGTTAGGTGGTCTAACAATTCGTGACATCCCAGGGGAAATTGGTGACGGCGGCAACAAACTATATACAAACTTACAAGATTTCTATAATGATGGAAATAATCAAGAATCTCATGTGAATTCCGGAATCATTAGCCATGTATTATATCAATTAGCTGAAGGTAAAACGTATAACGGTATATCTGTTCAAAGACAAGGAAATGAAAAAGTAAGTAAAGTTGTTATGCGTGCATTGCAAAACTACGCAACTTCAGCAGAAGATTTTGAATCACTTCAATCTCACATTGTACAAGCTGCAAAAGACTTATATGGTAATACGACAGCAACAGAATTCGAAAAGGCTTTCCAAGCACATGGATATAAAGCACTAGCAAAAATTAATAAAGTAGTAGAAGTACAACAAGGAAAATAAGAAAAAAAGAAGTTTACCGACTATAGGTAAACTTCTTTTTATATCCATCCCTTTTCTTCCGCAATTGTAATTGCCTCAATTCTATTTTTCGCGTCGAGCTTCGTTAACACTTCGGAAATATAATTACGTACTGTACCCGGTGAAAGATAAAGTGTTTTCGCAATTTCATTTGCCGTCTTTCCTTCTTTAGCAAGTAACAATACTTCTTTTTCACGATCTGATAATGGATTTTGCTCCTGCCATAAACCAAACATTAAATCTTGAGAAACCTCTCGTTTTCCCTTCATTACATTACGAATTGCTGCGGCTAAATCTTCACTCGGGCTATCTTTTAACAAATATCCGTGCACACCAGCTTTCATCGCCCTTTCAAAATACCCTGGCCTTGCAAATGTTGTTAAAATCATTACTTTGCATAATGATTTTTCTTTCTTTAAAGTTTCAGCAACATCCAATCCACTTTGAATCGGCATTTCAATATCCATAATACTTATATCCGGCTTTAACGATTCAATTAATTTTAACGCCTCTTCCCCGTTCGCAGCTTGCCCAATCACTTCCATATCATCTTCTAAATCAAGCAGGGCTCCTAATGCACCACGAAGCATCCGTTGATCTTCCGCAATAATAATTCGAATCATGCCCTCACCTCATCTTTTCCTGTTCTAATGACAACTGGTACTTTTACTGTTAATAGCGTCCCTGGATGTATCGTATTTAGTTCAACAAATCCATCAATAAGAGCAATTCGCTCTTTCATACCGCGGATACCGTTTCCATCATGGTTTTGATCCTCTAAACCGATACCATTGTCTTCTACTGTTAAGATTAATTCACCCTGTGATTCCAATACAGAAACCGTACACCGCGATGCCTTACTATGCTTTACAACATTCGTCACAGCCTCACGTAAACACATTCCTAAAATATTTTGTTCAATCGGTGATAACAAACTTGAGCTTGCTTCCTGCTTTATTTCCAATTCAATGCTAGCTGCTTGTAAGATTGCTTTTATTTGCTCAAGCTCTTCTTCTACTGTAATCATGCGCATATCAGAAATTAATTCCCTCAGCTGCTTTAAAGCGGTACGAGATGTTTGTGTAATTTCCTTCGCTTCCATACTTGCCCGCTCCGGATTTTTCACAATTAACTTCTCAACAAGCTGACTTTTTAAAGTAATAAGAGATAGTGTGTGTCCTAACGTGTCATGAAGATCTCTTGCAATTCGCTGACGTTCTTCACGTTTTACTAAGTCTTTAATTTGCTCGTTTGCTTCGTTTAATTGATTCCTTAATACCTTTTTTTGATTAAAATTACGCATTCCAAATGGTGTAAGGAGCATTAAAATAAACATTGGAACTATATTCACTAAACTTGTAGTTGTTAGTTGATTAAAGTTTACAAATGTAAAAGCTCCCAGCATTACAATTAACAGGCCCCACAACAATCGAAATACTTTTTTACTTGGTGCAAATCCCATCGCACTTGCCGTAAAAAATCCAAAGAAAATCATAAAAGGATTATAAAATACAGCAAATAAAAAGGTTAGTAACATTTGAATACATGCCCATAAAATGAACGTCTTTTGAACGAAATAAAGTTGACGGTATGTGACAATGAAAACTATCAACATACCGATGCCAATTACAAGCTTCCATCCTGATACTTGTGTTAAATTATAAATTGGAAATAGCAGATACACGAGCCACATATATGGGAAGAATCCCATATATTTTGGAAAAATCTCAATCCTCTTCTTCTCTATCATTTATACCGCTTCCTGTCTTTTTCTTATATATATTGATACTACAACAAATATAAGGAAATAACCTCCTAGTACCGCGATATTTTCCCATCCAATTGATTTTCCAGCTACAATATCCCATGCCCCGCTACCAAAATGATATGTTGGTGTCCATTCTCCAATAGTTCTTAATACTTTTGGGAATACTTCAATTGGCATCCATAATCCGCCAACTACAGCTAAGCTCATATTTAAAATATTAGCCAGGCCAGCAGCTGCATCCGCCTTTTTGATTGAACCTATTACTGTTCCGAGTGCTAAAAATGGTGTCACGCCTAATAATAACCATAATCCGGCACCAATCCATTGACCTACTGTTAACTCGACATTATTAATTAATATTCCTGCCATAAAAATAACTAAGATTGAAAAAGCATTCACTACTGTTTGAGCAATAATCTTTGCTGCTAAATATGCTCCCTCTGGAAGTGGTGTAATTTTTAAAAGATGTGTCCATCCTTGCCCTTTTTCCTGAGAAAGTCTCACACCGAAACTAAAAAGTGCAGTCCCTACAATACTGAAAGTCGCCATTGAAATTAAATAATGAGCTTTCCAAGCATCTCCGTTTTGTGGGACTTGAATAACATTTGTGAAAATATAGTAAAACATAACTGGCATTAATAATGAGAAAAAGATAAATAATTTATTACGGAACGTACGCAAAACCTCTATTTTACATTGCATCCATAGTGCTCTCATGCGATTTCCCCCTTCTGATTTGCGACAAACTGTTCAAATGCTTCGTCGAGACTTCCACGTTCAACTGAAATATCTGTTACAGGTAAGTTCTTTTGATAAATTGCTTGTAACGTGGCATCAGTATCCTCCGTTGTTAAAATAATCCGCCCCTCATTTGACTGTACTCCTGTTACATTCGGCAATTCCTTTAGCAAGCCCATAGGGATACTTTCTTTCGAATAAAACGAAATCGTTTTTCGAGAAATCGTCGCTTTCATTTCATCTGGCGTACCATCTGCGATGATCTTTCCGTTCGCAAATAATAAAATCCGATCCGCTAAAGCATCTGCCTCTTCTAAATAGTGCGTCGTTAAAATAATCGTTTTCCCTTCACTTGCTAACTTTCTAATCGTTTCCCAAAATGTTTTTCGAGACGTAATATCCATTCCAACTGTCGGCTCATCTAAAAATAACAACTCTGGATTTCCTGCAAGTGCCAGTGCAAAATTTAACCTTCTCTTTTGGCCACCCGATAATTTCTCACATCTTTGCTTTCGCTCTGATTCTAAATTTGATAACTGAAGTAATGTTTCTTTCGCTACTGGATTCGTATAATAACTACGGAATAACTCAATTGCCTCATCTACCGTGATACTATCAATCACACTTACTTCTTGCAGCATCGCACCAAGGCTATTACGAACATCTCTATGCTTCGGACTCTTTCCAAATATAGAGACACTCCCCTCTGTCGGATCTTTTAATCCGAGCATCATTGAAATTGTCGTTGTTTTCCCCGCACCATTTGGACCGAGTAATGCTACTATTTGCCCTTTATTTACATGAAATGAAACGTTATTTACTGCTTTTTTATGTTTAAATGTTTTAGAAACACCATTTACTTCAATAATCTTTTCCATCTCTCCACCCCCGCCGTTTCTTATATTTACATTGTATGCGCTGGAAAAGTTAGGAAACAGTATGATGCGTCATGACATCCATATGACAATTGTCATGTATTCTTTATGAGAGGAATCAACCCTTATACCGCACGCGAGTAGCAGTACAAAAATAAACATGATACAATCGGATAAGAGATATATTCGAGGAAGGACAGTGGTTTTCATGATTATTCGTAATGAACAAGATTTAGAAGGTTTACGAAAAATCGGCCGCATCGTTGCACTTGCACGCGAAGAAATGAAAAAACAAGCGAAGCCAGGTATGACAACGAAAGAGCTTGATTTAATTGGTAAAAAAGTATTAGATGAGCACGGTGCTATTTCAGCGCCTGAAAAAGAATATAAATTCCCAGGTGTAACTTGCATTAGTGTAAACGAAGAAGTTGCTCACGGCATTCCAAGCGATCGCGTATTAAAAGAAGGCGATTTAGTGAACGTAGACGTATCGGCAGCACTTGATGGCTATTATGCAGATACAGGTATCTCATTTGTTCTTGGAGAAGATGAAGAAAAAGAAAAACTTTGCCAAGCAGCAGTAGACTCTTTTTGGGAAGCAATGAAAAAAGTAAAAGCTGGCTCAAAACAAAATCAAATTGGTCGTGCTGTTTCTAACTTTGCACATAAAAGTGGATATAACGTTATTCAAAACTTAACTGGTCACGGCATTGGTCTTAGCTTACACGAAGCCCCAAATCACATCTTAAGCTACTATGATCCAATGGATAATGCACTTCTAAAAGACGGCCTTGTTATCGCTGTAGAACCATTCATCTCTATGAAAGCTGATCATATTATTGAGCGCGGTGATGATGGTTGGACATTCGTTACACCAGATAAAAGCCTTGTTGCACAATGTGAACATACAGTTGTTGTCACTCGTAGCGAGCCAATTATTTTAACTCAACTATAATAAAAAACAGCCGTTTTGTAGATTCCTTCTACTAAAGCGGCTGTTTTTTATTATTTTTAAGTATGTAACATCCATATAAACAGAAAGCTTATACAAATAAAAAGGTGATACATCAAAGTATCACCTTTTTAACGGGGTGAGGCTGTCCAAAAGTACGGAAAACTCTTGAACAGCCTCGTATTTTCATATGGATGCCTTACATATATCACTGATGATAATTATGAAATGCGGAAACATAGTTACCATCACATGATTCAAACAAAACAAAAGAAAAGAAATCCTATAACGGATCTCTTTTCCCTACATAATCTAAAGTTTGGGTACACTAGATTCATGCAATGTAGGAGCCTTCAAAACAGAAAGCGATCCTTCATTTAAAATGATAGCATACATATCTCCGCTAAAAATATGCAAATGTGCATATAGCGTTTTTTATTTCTCAACATACATTTATTGAAAACTAAGACATATAAAGGTAAAATAAGGTCGTTATCCGTCTTCTTTTGTCAGTCAGAGAGAATAGAAGAATGGGAGAGGAAAAAATGAGAAAATCACTGAAACAAAAAATAGTAAGCTCCTTGCTTGCTGTATCACTCGCCGTTAGCTTAGCTCCAATCGGACAAGCAAAAGCTGATTCCACGTCAGAAATTACACAGACTCCACCTATTACAAAACAAGTTGATGCAAACCGCGCCATCGAGCATATCCGTTTCTTATCCGAAACAATCGGTCCCCGTCCAGGTGGTACAAAATCAGAAGAATGGGCTTCTCGCTATGTTGGTATGAAGCTTAAGTCAATGGGATATGAAGTAGAGTATCAACCCTTTCAAGTTCCGGATCAATACGTTGGATTTATCGAATCACCATTAGAGGCAAAGCGTAATTGGCAAGCTGGTGCCGCTCCCAATTCACTAATTTCTACAGAAGCTGTTACAGCTCCGCTTATCTTTGTTCAAGGTGGTACAAAATTGGACGATATTCCAAATGAGGTAAACGGAAAAATTGTTTTATTCGAAAGAGGTGCCACAGTAGCAGATTATAATAAGCAAGTTGAAAATGCTGTTAGTAAAGGAGCAAAAGGTGTTCTTTTATACAGTTTAATTGGAGGTCGTGGAAACTACGGACAAACCTTTAATCCTCGCTTAACTAAAAAGCAGTCTATCCCTGTCTTTGGTCTTGCTTATGCTCAAGGAAATGCGTTTAAAGAAGAAATCGCTAAAAAGGAGACAACAATTCTTTCCCTAAAAGCGAGACATGAATCTAATTTAACATCCCTAAATGTCATCGCTAAAAAGAAACCAAAAAATAGTACAGGTAATGAAAAAGCTGTCGTTGTAAGTTCACACTATGATAGTGTCGTTGGAGCACCTGGGGCAAATGATAATGCTTCTGGTACAGGATTAGTATTAGAATTAGCTCGTGCTTTTCAAAATGTAGAAACTGATAAAGAAATTCGTTTTATTGCTTTTGGTTCTGAGGAAATTGGCTTACTTGGCTCTGATTATTATGTTAATAGTCTGTCCCAAAAGGAACGCGATCGAATTTTAGGTGTTTTTAACGCAGACATGGTTGCAACAAATTATGATAAAGCAAAGAATTTATATGCAATGACTCCTGATGGCTCAACAAACATTGTAACAGATGCTGCCTTACAAGCAGGTAAACAATTAAATAATGATCTCGTTCTTCAAGGGAAATTTGGCTCTAGTGATCACGTACCATTTGCTGAAGTGGGTATTCCTTCTGCACTATTTATTTGGATGGGCGTCGATAGTTGGAATCCATTAATCTATCATATCGAAAAGGTATATCACACGCCTCAAGATAACGTATTTGAGAACATTTCACCAGAACGTATGAAAATGGCATTAGAGGTCATTGGAACCGGTGTCTATAATACCCTTCAGCCTGCCATGAAAACAGGAAAAAAAGCTGCTTAATACTATTTCAAGCTACCGATTAATCGGTGGCTTTTTATTAAGGAAAAATAAATATGTATAACAGCATATTTATTACATAGCGTTCTTACCAAAAAAACATTAATATATTAATTAAAGTATATTAATTATACGATTTATTGTGTATAATATAAAACGTAATATATTAATGTAGTTACATTATTGAATGGTATTACCATGTAGAATAAAAATTGTAATAATAGTAATTACATCTAATAAAGAAGGCTTTCTACTATGAAAAAATTATTCTTGCAGTTGTGTTAGCTTTAACAGTTATTTTAGGAACAAATGCTTTTATTCCTGAAACAAACGCTGATGCAGCTACTCACGAGCAAAGCTTTACAAAATACTATTTCTAAATTAGCCATAAAAATGGCTATGCATTCATCCAAAACTTAACGGAACATGGTCATTGATCTTAAATCACATGAGATACCACACCACATTCTAAGCTTATGACCCAATGGATAATAGACTTATTGAAAGCGGTTTCGTTATTACTTTAGAGCCGCTTATCTCTATGAAAGCTGACCATATTATTCGGCCGCTGATTGAGCCCAACCTGAAATTGTTCTCTTTTTTCTATAAAAAAACCCTTCAGGTTGCATTCTTCCCTTCACTTTATCGTGAAGTGTTTTTGAATACTTACCTAAAGGGCGTAATATCAATAGTAATTTTTTAATTTGTCTGCTACTCAGATTACAGTGTAATCAATAATCTAAATCTTTTTTATTATTTTATTCGCTGACGAGCGAGTAGGATTCCACCTAAAAGGAATAATACAATACCTCCAAGAATTGAACTCATTTCTGCTGATGTTCCTCCTGTGTTAGGAAGTAATGTTGGCTTATCATTTTCTGTAGTAGGTGGAACTTTTGAATCGCTATTTTTGTCTGTATTTGTGTTTGGATCTTTACTTGGATCTTTTGGATCTTTACTTGGATCTTTTGGATCTGTCTTGCTTGGATCTTTTGGATCTACACCTGGTTCGTCCTTGATTTTTGTATTCGTGATGTCATAACCATTTACTTCGGATTTGTATCCCGCTACTGGTTGTTCTTTCACTTCATACTTGTACGCTACTCCGTTTGCATCATATACTTGTAGTTTTTCAAACGTGTACTTCCAGTTTGTTGCCGCGCTTACTTCTTTCGTGTCAATAACTTTTCCATTTTGTAATAAGTCTACTTTGATGGATACTGGACGATCTATTGCGTTGTTATCATCCCAGACTTTCTTACCACTGATTTCTGTTGTTTCTGTATTTTTGTAAGTGTTCGTAATTGTTGTTCCTTCTACTTTTGTTGCATATCCATTTACTTTTACTTCACTTACTGTGTACGTGTATTCATTTCCTTGTTCATCGTACTTTGGTAGATCT